>NZ_DLJR01000049.1:15470-58057 GCF_002484365.1 Empedobacter sp. UBA7611 | reverse complement strand
ATAAAATTCCGTTCATTATAGTCGCCTAGCGGGCTTCGGGGACAAGCCCACTATAATCATATTATGTAAAATAGCCCCTTCCTTTACCTGTCCGAAGCAGAGAGTATCTCATGTCGTTTTTTGCCCTTGTTGAAGTAGCAGTATTGCCTCAATCATTTTTGCGCAACGATTTACTCCGTTAGGCTCATTTCACTATCCATACGTTTTTCAAGCCCAGTAATAACTAATTACGATTTACTAATCACCAATTACTAAGCGAAGCGTTCCATTCACCCAACTCCGCAAAATCAAGCCTAAAATAAGCTTTCCTTTCAGTCAAGCCCATTTTTTAGCGGCTTTTCGTTACACACAAAAATGCTCGTTAGGCATTTGAGATTAAGAGGAGAAGCTTCGTGTATAATTTACTCCAATAATCCGCAACTTCACCTCCTTACAATAACCATCATTCAAACCCACCAAAAAAACAAGGCTAAATAAATGGCATTTCGATTACCAGACGAGTGTCAATCCATTGAACACAGCGTAAAAATGATCGCTGAGCGATAGCGAATGATCGAGCATTTTAGTGGCGAGAGATGATGATTGACCGACGAAAATCTAAGTCTTGATTTTTTTGATTACTTTTTTGATCAAGCAAAAAAGTGATAATGAATAGATGTGTATCATAAGTGCCGAACGCTATTCCATTTACCACAACGCATTTCCAATAATTCATCATTCATAATTTCTAATTATTCCACGCACCCCGCCACCCAAGAAAGCGGTTACAGGTTCAGAAAAAGCAAAAGTTTTTTAGTAAGGTACATTGGTGTATTGCGCTAAACCGCTAGTCGCATCACATCGTTCGGTACTCCACACTAACGTGTTCCGTAACCCCTCACTTTTGTGCTGCTTGATAGCTCATTAGCCCACACCAATTGGCTCGGTGTAGCAAAACACCCTAAAGGGATGTTCAGCTACATTCCCTCGCCACCTTATTTTGATTATGGTTTGCTTTTCTTCACCTGCGCGTGTTGCCCCCGTGCGTTCATTCCGGAATAGACACACCAAAATTCACAAAAAAGATAGCAAAGTTAGTTAGTGGTCGTTTTACGTCAAGGTCAAGCCCTTCGGGTTTCTCACAAAATCTCCACCCATTCGGGTAGTATTTTGCTTGAAAACCTTGCCTTTAAAACGCCCATTCCTGAAAGAATGGCTTTCTTTTTTTTCTCTTTTTTTCTTTTCAAAAAACATTGAATTTGAACCAAAACCACTTCCTCGATTTTATAATTTTGATTCATCTTTTTCGACAACATTCCGACTTCGTTTCGGAGATAAAGCGTACATATTCCACCTCTATAGATAATTGGGTGCAGTTATCACGCATAAAAAAATCTCACCATTACGATGAGATTTCAAAAAGTCCTGAAAGTCCTGATAAGGTCTTTTTAGACTATTTTTTATTTGGATCATTATCTGCTTCATCAATCTTTACAGCAGTTTGAGCAACAGCACTGGCGATTGCACCACCTAAAGCCAAATATCCTGCAACTGTAATAACCGTTGCCGGAAGAACAACCGGAGCAGCTAAGATAGTACCGCTAATCGCAGTTAAAGCTAATCCAACATTACGAACGATTTTAAACCATTTTGGTGTTTCATTGGTTACACGCTCAACTAAATTTAAACTATCCTTTTTCATCACGTTTATTTTTAAGATTTAACATTTCAAGAGTTGTAATTCTTGATTCTAAATATTCGACACGTTGGCTGAGTAAATCATAACTGTTTTTAAATTCAGTTTTGATCAATAAAGCCATCGTTTTTACTTCTGTAATATCCTTTTCCATTTTTTTAAAATCAGAGTGTAATTGCTTAATGAAGTAAGCAACCACTGCCAATAATAAACTTGAAACTGAACCGAAAAGGACATTTAAAACCAATTCATTTTCCATAGCTTCTGATTTTAGAATTGAAAATTATTCTCGATTACAATTGCGGTTTGTTTGTCCTTGATTAGTTTTACTAACTTTGGATAAACCATTTTGTAAGCATCACGTGATTGAACCACTTGATAATCTTCACCTACTTTCTGAAAGCCAAATCCTGTCAATGGACAACCGGAAGTCTCAGAATGAAGGTTTCCAATATGAATGTAGATGTAATCAAAATTCGGAAGCTGATCAATTTCAATCATACCTTCGTGAACCTTACCCATCAGATTTTTATACTTGGTATTCATACCGCCCCACGTATTTAAACGGAGTTGAAAATTTCCAGTTGGAATAGCCGTTTGCTTCGGTATCTTATCTGCTCGAATCTTATCTTCTAACAAGTAGCATTGAAAGATTCCATCAATATATAAATGACTCAACGTACTTTGCTTTCCTTGAGCCACACGAACAATTTTTACATGCATTATTTATTCAATTAAGGTGAAACAAAAAAGAGCCTTTTCAAATCGAAAAGACTCTTTAACCAATCAACAGCTTAAAAAGCATCTTCGATTTTCAAGCAGTTTCCAGAGGCGAAAGGATAATAATTTCCGTTAACTTCTTGGAAAAATTCAATACCGATACATTGCACAACCGTAACATTGTTTGCCAAAGTTGGCGCACCTGGTAAAGCTGCCGAAATCGTACTTCCGGCATATGGAACATTTAACGGGATATAAGCCGAGTATTCAACAACATTTAATTCGTTATTAATAGCATCGTCAGGCTCATAATTTCCAGTTGTAGGATTGAACGAGAAATCCGATAAAACAGCCAATGCATTAATTAAACGAAAGTGTGTAGTACCAGCAGGAGCAGAAATCAGTTCAGCCGGATTAAAAGCTGCAACAACGAAATCAGCTTCGTTTCTATCTACATTATGTTCAACATCATAAGGTGCATTAAAAACACCATTAATCGAAAGCTTTTTATCGAACTCAAAACCAATTAAATATTGGCGTTGAGTAGAAACTTCAACTTTACGATAACCTCTGGCTTCTGTACCATCTTCTAAGTTGATTTTCTTCATTACTGAAGTTAATCGACCTGTAACTTGACTATCTGCCATTTTACTCATGACTTGAGAAAGAGCGGTACGCAACGATTTTCCAGTTCTTGCACAACCACCAAACTCATTCATATTTTCACGAGTACGTTCAAACTCAGGTGCAGATTTCACCTGCTGAGCAGTTGGACCACCAACCATACCAGCATAAAAGCCAGGTTGTCCTTTAATTTTAAAATGACGTACATCTCCAATGGTTCCGATGTACTTCATTAGTCCTTTTTGTCTTGCCATAACTTTAAATTTATTAGTTAAACATTTGAGAATAATACTATTACAAAGTTGAATAATTAAATTTGTATAGACAACATCTAACTAATTGCAATACAATGAAATACAGTGCTAAAGAACCCTATTACGTGGAAATATTTTATAATGTATTAGAAATCAAAGAAGCAGATACTTTGGTGGTTAAACACGCTTTTTCGAAAGAAGAAAAAGATATCAGATTGTATGGAATAGACGCACCAGAAATCCGAAAGAATAGAAAATTAAAAATAGATGAAGAAAAAACGCATCTTCCTGCTAGTTTGTTGATCGAGTTAGGATGAGACGCAAGAAATTACCTAACTAACGTTTTGGGTGTTGGAGATAGAGTAACCATACTTACAGAAATAAAAAATGCCTACGATTTTTATCATAGGTAATTAGGTTATGTAATCCTGGAATCAGGCGAATGTTTGAATGAATTGTTGCTTCAAAATGGATACGTAAAAGCATCAAGGGACTATTATTGTTCCAAATTGGCAGAATATCAGTTGATGAATTGTACTGCTCAGTTAAATAAAGTCGGTTTATATGCTCGAATTTCGCATTTTTAAGCCCAGATCAAATGTTAAAGTTTCGTTTTTTATGGCTCAAAATCTAATCTCAACAAAGACTTAAAACATACTTTTCCAATTGTTGTACTTATGTTGTACTAACTGCTATAAAATGAGTAACCAACCCTCTAAAATAAAGACTTTGCAAAGAAACTTTGGATAATACTATGTTCGAGAAGCTAGAACAGGAAATGGTTCTGGAGCTAACTGGGATAATGCTATGTCTTTTGATAACCTAGCTGACTTAGTAAATTCAAGTACCAATAGATTTTTTATAGAAGTTAAACTTTACAAAGGTATTTTAAAAACTAATAAAAAGATTAATTTCAATAATTATCAAACTGTGAAAATTACAGGTGGATATTCTTATGAGATTGATCCCGAAACAGGAAATCCTATTGAAATTGTTTCTAGTGATGCTACACTAACATCTATCGATGGTCAAAACATAACAAAAATATTCAGTTTTGAGAATAATCGAACAGTTGAATTAAACACATTTACCATTCAAAATGCTAATCTAACAACAAGATCAGAGGAAGGTAGTGCTATATCTGTAATCAATACTCCTAAATTAAATTTTAAAGACATTATTGTAAAAAACACTAATATCTCTAACACAAGTGCTGTTTACGTGAATAATGTAGATGATTTTTATTTTGATTTTGTTGATTTCAAAGACAGCTACTACACTTCTACAAATGGTACTAATGCAAGTGCATTGTATGTTAATAATTCTAAAAAAGCTGTTATTGATAATTTTTCTTTTTCAGGTAATAAGTCCTATTTAAATGGTGCTGCATTATATATTAAAGATACTAATTTAGAGATGGAGCAAGTTGCAGGAAATAGTATTGGATTTGATACAAAATTAAATTTTGAAAATAATTATAGTACTAGAAATGGTGGTGGAATTTACAATGATAATAGCGATATTAATCTAACTGCCATTTATTTTATTAATAATACTGCAGAAGAAAATGGTGCTGGTATTTACGCAACACCTACTTCTAAAACTTATTTAAATAGAATTCATTTCATGAATAATACGGCAAAAATTGGAGGTGGTATTTACAATGGAAGTAATCATGAATTGAAAATTCTAAGTTCTTTATTTAGTAACAATAAAGCATCAATTAATGGTGGAGCTATTTACAATGCAAATATCTTAGCTATAACGAATGCTACATTTGTAAAAAATACAAACTCAGCTATTCTTTTTAAAGATGGTTCTAAAACAACTGTTGTAAATAGTATTTTCTATCTAAACACATCTAAATCTACTGACTTTAAAAAAGATATTGCAGCAGAAACGATTGGTTCTTCTTCTTTCACAAATGATATTACAAACAATATTATAGAAGAATATTCTGCTTCTAATAATTTAATTGGTATTGATCCTCTTTTTGTTGATAATAATAGTGATTATACTTTACAAATTCCTAGTCCTGCACTTAATGCTGGTAAAGAAGAATTGTTTCAACAGGTTGCTGGTGGGGCTACTTCTCTATTCCATGATTTAGACAAAAGAAATAGACATTACGGAAATTCTGTCGATCTAGGTGCTTACGAATTAACATTTGATCGTGAGCTATTTTTCCCCGACTGTCCGACTATTATTTCGCCATACGACACTGAGGAAAATGTAACCTTAAGACCAATAATCTCTTGGAATAAAATTGCTAATGCTAGTCAATACAGACTTAAAATTACAGATGAACTTGGAGCGAGTGTAGTTACAGCTACGGTAATAGATTCTTCTATTAGTACAATAAATTATACTGGAATAACTACAGACTTAAAACCAAATACTTGGTACAGTGTTTCAATACAACCAGAAAATACACTTATTGGTATTTTAAAGGAAAACTGTCAAATTTATAGATTTAAGACAGAAAAGATTCCAACAGCACCTACTTGTACAACTGTAAATTCTCCTGCAAACGGAGAAAAGAATGTATCATTAACTCCTACAATTAGATGGAATAAAGTTACTGATGCAACAGCGTATCTAATTACAATAGGAACAACTATTGATGGGAATGATATTTTAAATAATTACAATGTTGGTGATGTAGATAATTTTACACTTACCACTACTCTTTCTCACGCAACAACATACTATGTAAAAGTAACTGCTACGAATACTGTTGGACCAGCAGTTTCTTGTTCTACCAATACCTTTGAAACAATTCCTGCTCCAGATCCTTGTGAACCTGTAAGAATTAGTTTAAATATTACGAAGAATGATGTTTTAGTAAATGTTATAAACGGAAATAGTCCTATTCTTTACAGAATAGATGAATTAGAATGGGTAAGCACAAATATATTCAGTAATGTATCAAAAGGCTCTCATAAAATTGAAATACAAACTGTAGAGGGATGTATAAAAAGTTCTACGTTTATTATTCCTGATTTTTATACTTTTATTTCTCCAAATGGTGATGGCTTGAATGATAAAGTTGATTTCTCATTCTTAGCAACCAAAGAAAATCCTGTTTTTAGAATTTTTGACAGACAAGGAAAAAAATATTTTTGAAGGTTCTTTAAGTAATCAATTTATTTGGAATGGAAAATATTTGAATGGAACGCCATTACCGTCCGATAGTTATTGGTTCTTCGCGCAATGGAATGAATTAAATTCTAGTGTGCCAAATAAATTACAAGGATCTATATTATTAAAGAATAAATAAAAAAATTCCACTTCATTTTTGAAGTGGAATTTTTACTTTTCAAGTAATTGAAAGAATTTAATCTTATATTTTTCAATATAAATAAATTATAAATCAAACAAATACGAAAATAATAAATAGGCATTATGCCTTAATTTGTAGTTGCAACTAAAAAATTTTCTTTCAACCATTTTAGTTTATTAAAACTTTTTAGAAATTTTGTTCGAATAGAAATAAATTTCTCTTGAGCATCTATAACTTTATTTTCGCGTGAATTAATTAAGAAGAGTGAACTTTCACCAATTCCATACCTTGTTTCTTCTGCATCTAAAAGCTTTCTATAATTTTGCAGATTATTTCGAGAAAGATTTATTTGAGTATGAAAATTTAAAATTTCATTTTTATAGGTCTCTATTTTAACATCTAACTCTCTACTTTTTATCTGAGTATCTAAAGCATTCTGATTCAGCTTAATTTTAGCTATTTCATAATTTGCTCTTGCTTCTCGTAGAAATATCGGAATTTCTAACTTTAAACCATATTGAAAATTATTATCAAAGAATGGTAAATAATCGGCTGAGTACCCCTCTTTCGTAAAGAAATTATACGTAAAATCTATTTTAGGAAGAAAACTCTGAAATTTTAATCTTCGTTCACTTTCTAAGATATTTTGTTTTTGATTGTAATATAAAATAGATGAATGCGCATCTAATTCTTGAGATTCTACTTCGTCAATTAAAAACTCAAAATCAGAATAAGCTGAATGATTTTCTAATCCATCCGAAGGATAAATCATTGCTGTAAGCTCATACAGTTGTTGATTATCTTTCCATAAATATAACTGAAGCTGCTGTGTACTTTTTACAAAATTTAAAAAAGCATCTTGTCGTTGCAATTCAAAACTTTGCAACTGAGAAAGTGCTTCTATAGTATCAATAGCAGGTACTTCTCCAAAATCTAATGTTTTTCTTGTAAAATCTAAACGCTCTTTATTAATGTCAACAATTTCAGATTTTAATTTATAAATTTCAAAATTCTGAACCCATTCCCAATAGGTATTTTCTGCTTCTAAAAGAAGGTCGTTTGTTAAAACCGTTTGCTCAGCTTCTGTCATTTTCAGTGCAAATTTTGCCTGATCTAACATTGCTCTTCTTTTATCGTACAATAAGTTTTTAGCCAAAGGAATTGTTACACCAAATTGAAATAAACCTCCAACAGTTTCTGTATTACTTAATTTATCTCCTTGTATATGATTGTAACTACCATTAATATCTATTCCATACCAAGTCGGAATACCTAGTTCAATATTTTTTTGTTCATAATACCTTGTTCCATCAATATTCTTTTCTCCTAATTTTGCTGCTAAAACAGGATCAAAACCACCTCTTGCTCTTGTTATTTCTTCCAATGCTATTTTATTCTGAAGTTGATATTTTAAAGCCAGTGGATGATAATTCTTCACCACTGAAATAAATTCTGATGAAGATATTTTTAAAGAATCCTGTCCAAAACTAAAGTGAGAAATTAATAAAACTAAAACAAGGAATACCTTATTTACTTTTTTCATCTTTTGTTGTTTTTGTATTTGCAACCTCGTAGTAATCTGGTGGAAATCCATTTATATTTCGCCATAACTCGTACCAAATAGGAACATCGTTAAGAATTGCAATTCCTTGTGTTCCTGTTCCCATCTTAATTTTTGTTGGCCATTTTTTCTCATTTTTATCTTCAATAACCAATGCTTTAAAAAGACCATTTGGACTAATATTACTTTCTACAGCAACAACTTTTCCTGAAAAAACACCATAACTAGAATCTGGCCAACCAGAGAAAACAATTGCTGGAAAACCATCGAAAATACACATTACACGCTGTCCTTCTTTTACCAATGGCAAATCTACTGGTCGAACATAAATCTCTACAGCATAATCTACATTCGTAGGAACAATAGTACCAATGTTTTCTCCATCTTTTAATACTTCTCCAATACCAGCTTTGTTCAACTGAACTATTTGACCGTCTTGAGAAGCAATAATAAAGTATAAACCTTGTCTTGCTTTATAATTCGCAACTTGATTTTGAAGTTTTGCAATATCTCCATCACTTCCTTCAATTTGTCCCATACTTTGAAAACGCTCTCCTTCAATTTTACTTAATTTCTCATTGTAATCTTGTGTTACAGCATTTTGCTCAATTTGTGTATTAATGATTTCTTGTTTCGTTTGTGAAACTTTATTCTCATAAGCTGTTTTCTTCGCAATCGAATTCTGATAAGAAATACTTCTTTGTTGAAATTGTGTTAATGAAACTAAACCTTCATCATACATTTTCTTTTGTCTTGCATACTGATCTTCAGAAAGTTTTAGCTCATTTGTTGCTGCAACTAATTCAGCTTCTTCTCCAACTAATTTGTTATTTAACTGACTAATTTTAATTTTAACCTGATTTAATTTTAAATCTCTAGCTGCATTTAAAGCCTCTAATTGATTTTTTGCTGTACCAACTTTAGCTCTATAAAATTCTCTTACGCCTATTTTTGCATCCACTTGTTCTTCTGTACGCTGTACTAACAAAGGATCCATGTAATCTTCTTTTATCTCAGATAGTTGTAAAAGTGTATCTCCTTTAGAAACATAATCTCCATTTTTTACATTCCATTTAATAATTCGTCCAGGAATTGGAGAATTTAATTGTTGTGGACGCTGAGATTGATATAAAGATGAAACATTTCCTTTAACTTTTATATTCTGTGTCCAAGGAAGAAACAACGTAACAATTCCGGCTAAAAGAATGAATAAAAACCATCTTTTAACTCTCGATTTTTTACGAATTTGATATATTTTATCGAATGATTTTAGTTGCATTTTCTTTAATTTTTATGAAATAACTTTAAGTGTTCCATCTTCTAAATGAAGATGTTGATCTGCAAATCGGATAAGCTTATTATTCGACGACACAACAACAATAGTTGTATGCTTTTTTAAGCCATTTAAATACTCAATCATTTTTTCTTGAAATTGATCTGACATTCCGCTCATAGGATTCTCTAAAAGCAATAATCTCTTTTCTCCTAATAATGAACGAAGAAGAAGTACTTTCTTTTTAGAACTAAATGAAAGTTCCGAATCTGTTTCGCTAATTTCTGTTGCAAAACCTTTACTAAATAAATTAGAAATATTTTCTATTCCTAATTCATCAGAAAGTTCTATAATACTTTGTGTATTGCTTTGTGTATTTCCTAAAAGAATATTTTCTTGAACAGTTCCTTGAACAACTTTTGCACTCTCTAAATAAAGTCCAACACTACTTCTGAAATGTTTCTTATTTAAGTTTTTCAATGGAATTTTATCGTAAAGAATACTTCCTGAGCTCGATTCGTAAAAACCAGCCAACATATTTAAAAGAAGTGATTTCCCAGTACCTGTTTTTCCTGTTATTACTGTTAATGTATTTTCTTGAAGTTTAAAGTTTATATTGTCTAAAATTTTAGGACTATCATTATAGGCAAATTCTACATCTTTAAACTCAATTGTTGTTCCTTGTTTTTTGTATAAAAGTTCTATATCTCCTTCAACTTCTTCGTCTAATTCTGTTACTTTAGTAAGCTTAGCATAAGAAGTAATCATATCATAATAACTCTCTAAACTAACAATTAACTTTTCTACAGCGGCCATAATTGTTAAAACAACAATTTCTGTTGCAATAAATGCCCCAATATTTAATTGCTGATCCAACATAAGGTAAGTACCTATAGCTAACATTGTAAACGTAATTATTACTTTAAAGGCAATTACTGTTTTGTATTGGAAAACTAGTACTTTAAAGTGAGAAGTTCTATCATCTAAATAATCTGAAACACGGTCATCTGTTCCAATAAGATGCGTTCCTTTTTCTGAATGTATTTTAAATGTTTTTACAGAAGCTGCGACATCTTCTATCCAAGCTGCCGTTTCATATTTCTTATCACTTTCTTCTATACTAGATTTTATTCCACTTTCCATTGTGTAGTAAAATATCATAACAATAGATATAACTACAAGTCCTCCAAATGCTAAAAACCAAGGGTGATAAAAAGCTAATAATAAGATACCAAACAGAATTTGGATTAATGCCGTTGGTATTTCTAAAAGAACTTTTGAAACTCCTTTTTGAAAATTCTGAATATCAAAAAATCTATTCATTAACTCTGGTAAATAATACTTTCTAGTAGTTGATAAGTTTACTTTAGGTAATTTATCTGCGAAAGCCATCGAAAATTCTACATATATTTTTTGTTGAATTTTTTCGATAATTTCAATTACTTTCAATCTAAAATATCCTACAAAGAAAGTTCCGATTACAACAAAGAAAATCAGGATATAAATAGAGGTAACCATTGTTGCTCCTAACACATACCCAATAATAGATTGTATACCTAACGGAATGCTTAAAGACACAAGTCCATTTAGTATTGCATAGAAATAAATATTTGTTACATCTTTTTTCTCTTTTGTAATATAGCGAAGCAGTTTTCTACCGTGTTCGCTTGCTGATATTGATGCCATTGTGTTTATTTGATAAAGTTTGACGTAATATATTTTAAATAATCTAACACATAAACTGTGTGATTCTGTTCTTGATGATTATCTGTAAGATTAGGTAAATGTTCACTAAAAAAATGTTGATCGTGCGCAGTTTCTAATAATGTACTTGCTAAAGAAAAAGGATAAGGAAAATCTCCTTTAACTTCTTCTATGATTACCGCAATAAATTTGCAAAGACTTTCTAATGGAGCAAAAACCATTTCTTTACAAATTTTATCTACTTCTTTTACGAGATAAGATTTACTACTTTCTGATATTACAATGGTATGAAGCTTCTTTATATTATAATCTTCCACTTCTTCACAAGAATTATCATAATGTGTAATAATCTCTAATATCTTATCTAATTTTTCTAATGAGTTTTTAATCTCTTTCGTTTTTAATTCGCAAATAAATTCAATGTAAGACCAATACCAATTCAAAATATAGGTCAATAATTTATATTTTGAAGAAAAATAACGATAATTGTAGCTTCTGTAGAATTTATTTTTACCGCCAATTTTTTGAATGTAAAATGTTCAAATCCTGTTTCAAAAATCAGCTCTATTGCTTGTTTTACAATAGTTTTTCCAACTTCGCTACTTTCTGGATTTTTAAGATATAGTTTTTCGTTTACACTGAATTTCAACTGAAAATTCATCCGTTTTTATTTATTTAATCTTTCCTATCAAAAATACAAGACTATACGCTATAATAGTATTACTATCCGATTAGAATAATATTAAAATGTGATTAGAAAATTGAACATATCATAACCTCGACTTCTAAAAGTCGAGGTTATGATATGTAAAGTTGTGACGATTTTTACTCTAAGTGCATAAACGCTTTTTTACTCAAAAGGCGTTCCTCGCTTTCTACGTGGTTATCATCAGGCACACAACAATCCACCGGACAAACTGCCGCACATTGTGGTTCTTCGTGGAAACCTTTACATTCAGTACATTTATCGGGAACAATGTAATAAACCTCATCACTCACAGGATCTTGCACCGCATCAGCGTCAAAAGTTGCGCCGTCTACGTTTACAATTGTTCCGCTAAGAGAAGTTCCATCAGAATATTTCCAATCTACCGCAGCTTCATAAATCGCGTTATTTGGACATTCTGGCTCACAAGCTCCACAATTTATACATTCATCTGTAATAATTATAGCCATTGTATCTGTTTTTTTATTTCCTACATTTGCAACTACAAAATTACATTTAATTTTCAGAAAAAATGACATTTGAACAAAGGATTTCAGCATTTAACGAATTGGGGCAGTTTTTTAATTTTATTATAAATAATGATTCGATTAAAGACACAGAACTGACAGAAAAATTCGAGAATTGGAAAGAAGAAGCTGAATATGCGGTGAGCGATGCAGAAGCCTACAACAATTGGTTTACAAAAGATAATATTACGTTAGCCTTGAAAAGTTGGGCAGAAGCTTTAACGGAAGAAAATTTATTGGCTTGGACGAAAGATTATCCATTTGCTGAAATGCCAAAAAATGTTGGAATTATAATGGCAGGAAATTTACCTTTGGTTGGTTTTCATGATTTGCTTTCTGTTGTTATTTCTGGAAATAATGCGTTAATCAAAACCTCATCTAAAGATGATAAATTAATCAAATTAGCGATAAAATATTTGTATTCGATTGATGAAAATTTCAAATTGATTATTCAAACTGTTGAACGATTAGAAAATTTTGACGCTGTTATTGCAACAGGAAGTAATAATACGGCGCGTTATTTTGAACAATATTTTGGAAAATTTCCTAACATTATTCGTAAAAATAGAACTTCGGTTGCTGTATTGAATGGTTTGGAAACAGACGAAGAATTGAAAAAATTGGGTAACGACTTATTCATTTATTTTGGATTAGGTTGCCGAAATGTAACTAAACTTTATGTAAAAGATGAAGCTCAATTACCAAAAATTTTCGAAGCTATTTTTTCTTGGGGCTATATCATTAATCATCCAAAATATGCTAATAATTACGATTATAATCGAGCGATATTTCTATTAGGAAAAGATGATTTTTTAGATAATAATTTTGTCTTAATGAAGAGAGATTCGGCTTTGCATTCTCCAATCGCGGTTGTTAATTTCGAAATTTATGACGATCTAGATCATGTAAAAAATTATTTGATTGAAAATGGAAATCAAATTCAGTGTGTTGTAGGAAATGAAATGAAAGATAATCCGAATTATGTTGAATTTGGGCAAACTCAATTTCCGAAATTAAATGATTATGCAGATAATATTGATACGCTAAATTTCTTAGCTGAATTATAAAAAAGTAAAAACCNNGGTTTTTACTTTTTTATAATTATCAATTCCTTCATTCGTCGGAATGACATTTTTCGTATATCTCGTTTAACTCTTCTTATCCTTTTCTAAAATAAGAATAAAAAGGAATATAATATCTCATACAATCATAATTAGAAAGTTCTACTTTTATTCTTAAAATATCAATTGATTTTTTCAAAAAATAATATGATAAAATAGCTATAAACAACCATTTATAATCGTCAATATTATAATGATATAAAGAATAAGCAAATAAAACTATCGAAATTATAATCATTCCATAAAATATATACTTTCTATTCATAATTCATAATTTTATTAAATATACAAAAAACCAACTATAATTAAAACGTTGCAGCTCCCGCAGTTTCATTTTCTAATTTTCGTTTGACATCTGTTTTCTTTCCTGTAGCAAAATCATAGCTTAATCCTAAAACAAACATATTTTTGTTGTTCCAAATTTGTGTATGACTTGTATAATTTACTAAACTTTCATTCAACGATTTTGTTTTGTATTCCGAAGGCATTCCTACCCAATACATTCCTGAAGAAAAAGTCCAGTTATTCATTTTATAAGCAAGAGACAAATGGCTGCTATTTTCATTAGTGCTCAAAAAAGCACCATTTAAAGTATAAACAGGAATATTGAACGAATAATTAATACTAAAATTTTTATAAACAGAATTTATTGCAAAGTAATTCCAGATATAATCATTGTTGATTGTTTTTCCATTTTCAAGTTTTAGATTTTCAGATATTGGTTTTAATACAACTTTTAGTGTTAATAAATCTGTTCCGAAAGGTTTTATTAATCCTGATAATTGAATTCCGTATTCTTGTCCATTTTTCGCATTTTCATACGTCAAAGCATATCTATTTTCGTCTAAAACATATAATCGATTTACAGCATCTTTTTTGTAATTATAGAATAAAGTTGTGTTTAGATCAAAATATTTCGAATTGAATGAATGCGTTAAATTATTTGACCAAGTTTTTTGATTTCTTAAATATGGATTTCCTTTTTGAACAATATTAGGAACGATTTGAATGACATTACTACTCAATTCGTCGCTGTAACTTTTACGCGGTTTATATGAACTTGTGAATCTCAAACTTTGTTTTTTTGTTAATTCATAGCCCAAAATCAACTTTGGCGTAAAAATCCAATCTTCTACTTTTTCTTCTTTACTTTTATTATTAATATTCGTTAAACCTAATCCCAAACGATACATTAATTTTTTAGTTTTTCCAGAAAACTCAGAATAAATATATTGTTCTAAATAGTTAACCTTATAATTATCAAAACCCAATAAATTTTCTAAATCATTGTTTATCTTATTATTCGAAATTCGATAACCAGAACTTAATTTTCCTTTTCTAAAATCATGTACATGCGCTATTTCTCCAACAATTGCGGTTTGTTTTGCTTTTAAGTTTGTTATGTATTGATAAACATCAGTTTGATTATTGGTCTGCCATTCATGAGAAAAATCGTATGAATTTGTATTAAAATGCGAACCAACAAAGTTTAAATTCAATTCATCTTTTTTACCTATTTTTTTTGAATAATAAAGATCTAAAGTTGGTTTGGTATAGCTTTCGTTGCCGTGTTTGTAAACCGTGTGATTTTCGGAATCTTGATTGGTAGAAAAAACGCTATTTCCATTAACATCAGAAAAACTTGTCAGGATATCCATATAAAATTTTGCCTGAAATGTATATTTATCAGAATCTGAATTGGTATAACGAAGTAAAACGTTTTGAAATGTGTAACCAAAATGATCGAATCTTTTTTCATTTGTTCGATAATTTGTTAATTCATCTAAATCATTTCGAAGTGAATATGAATAAGAATTATTATTTTCTCTATTATCATAATCTCTTAAATTAATATAATATTCTAAGCCTAAATTATTTTTTCCTTTTGTAAAATCTGCATAAGCAGAACCATTTACAAAACCTGTAGATAAAGCCGAAGTTGCATCAAAACCGAAAACATAACCATTTTCAGGATTTCGAGTGATCAAATTCACAACCTGATCTGCACGATTGGCATAACGTGCTGCTGGAATATCAAAATATTCTACGCGAATAACATCTTGTGGTTTCACAGAACGAATTTGATTATCTGTCGCTTCAATTCCATTAATCAAAAATAATGTCGTTCCTCCTTTCGTACTTTTTAATGTATTAGAAATAGGATCAACTTGTAATTCTGGCAATGTATTCAACAAATCTTTTGCATAGCGCGCTTTTTCCAACGCAGCTTTGTCGAATGTATAAACAGCTTTATCAGCAAACATTTTTTTACGTTGCGACTGAATTAAAACTTCTTTTATTTCGATTGGATTATAATCTATAGAATCTTGCTTTTCTTCTTGAGCAAAAACAAAAATTCCTGATAATGTAGTAGCGAGTACAAAAATTTTATTCATGGTTAATTCATCTATTATTTTAATAGTTAGTGTTATTGTATAAGTCTTAGAATTAGAGAATAAGTTACATAAAATTTGAAATTATTTTTCCTTAACTTTACTCATCATTAGATTTTTGAGTTTGAAAAAATTATTTCTTTTTATCGCACTTTTTACAAGTTTTCATTTATTATATGCGCAAGAACAAGCCGAACGTTCGTTGACAGAATATCGTGTCGAAAGTTTCCAAACGTCTTTAGTTGCGAAAAAAATGCTATATGATTGGTTAGGAAAATGGGACAATGTTTTGTACACTGAAAATAATCAACCGTTGTTAGTTTGGTCGAATAAAAATATCATTAATGAAGCCAATGAAACCTTTACTTTGATTGCATCGAGCGTAGAAAATGATGAAGAAATGTACGGAACCGTTCAAGTTTTGACAAGTAAAAAACAAGATGCTTTAGCGAAAGATTCTCCTTTTAGAGAATATTTGAATGAGTTTCTAAAAACAATTTCGAAAAAAGAAAACAAAAGCAAAAAGTTTTATAAAGAATATATTAAGGTTGTTTATTAAAACTATTACAATGAATTTTCAAAGTATTCTTCCTGACAAATCAATCAATCTTTTTGTGAAAAACATTTGGGTTTTCGAGAAAAAAGAAAATACGCAAACCTCTATTCCTTTTTTTGCTGATGGATATCCTGGATTGATGTTTCAAGAATCGAATCTTACTTTGAGCGTACTTCCTCATAACAAAAAAATGCCTACTCTTTTTTTGTATGGTCAAACAATTACTCCAATAACTCTTGAAATTAATAGTCCTTATCAAATTATTATTTTTCAATTTTATCCGTTTGTATTACGCGCTTTTTGGGATATTACGCCAGAAAGTATCAACGATAATTGTTATTTTTTAGATAATTCTTCTAATCAATCTCATCATAAATTGGTTGAAAATTTAATCAATGCTAAATCAATTGAAGAACGAATTCATTTGATTTCAAATTTATTGATTGATTATTTTGAAAAAAAGAAGGTCAATCTTGATTTATCTATTCGAAATGCTATTGTAAAAATTATTACCGAAAAAGGTCAAATACAAATCAATTCTATTGCCCAAAGTGAGAGTTTAAATATTCGAACTTTTGAAAGAAGATTTTTAAAGGAAACAGGTTTATCAGCAAAACAATTTTCAAAAATCATTCAATTTCAATCTTCTTTACAACAATTAACAGCCAAAGATTACAAAAAATTAACCGATATCGTCTACGAAAACGGTTTCTCTGATCAATCGCATTTCATACGAGTTTTCAAAGCTTTTACAGGAAAAACTCCGAAAAAATTTGGATAAATATTTGTGTCGTTTTTATTCTATTTTTTGATTTAGAATTTCACAAAATTTGTTGTATCAAAATTCTAAAATTATGAAGATTATTGTATTTGGAGCTACAGGTTCTGTAGGAGAAAAAATTGTGAATCAAGCATTGGAAAAGGGTTATTCTGTAACAGCTTTTGTCCGAAATCCTGAAAAATTAACTTCTAAAAATCATCCAAATTTGAATATTTTTCAAGGTGATGTACTTAATCTTGCCGATGTGAAAGAAGCTGTTAAAAATCAAGACGTTGTTTTATGCGCTTTGGGCGATGGAAAAATTGGTAAAATAAGAGCTGAAGGAACTAAACAAATTATAACTGCATTAAAAGATTCTACAACAAATCGATTTATTTGCCAGTCAACAATTGGTGCCGGAAATAGTTATACCAATCTGAATTTTATTTGGAAATATGTTATGTTTGGTTTTCTATTGAAAAAAGTTTTACCAGATCATAACTTACAAGAAAAACACATTATGGAAAGCGATTTAGATTATACAATTGTACGTCCAAGTGCTTTAACAGACGGAGAAATTAGTACTAATTATCAGGAAAACTTTGATGAAACTATCAAAAAATTATCTTTAAAAATTAGTCGATCTGATGTTGCTAATTTTATGATTCAGCAAATAGATTCGAAAAAATATTTAAAAAAAGCAGTAAGTATTTCAAATTGAAAAATAGAAACAAAAAAATCCTTCAAGAAAACTTGAAGGATTTATATTTTATAGAAATTGAATTTCTTAATTATTGCGTTTAAAAAAAGAATCGACAAACTCCATTTTATTGAAAGCTTGCAAATCATTGATTCCTTCACCAACACCAATGTATTTAACTGGAATCTGAAATTGATCTGAAATTCCAATTACTACTCCTCCTTTTGCTGTTCCATCTAATTTTGTAACTGCTAAAGAAGAAACTTCTGTTGCTTGTGTAAATTGTTTCGCTTGCTCAAAAGCATTTTGACCTGTAGATCCATCTAACACTAACAAAACTTCGTGAGGTGCATCTGGAATTACCTTTTGCATAACACGTTTTATTTTTGTTAACTCGTTCATCAAGTTTATTTTATTGTGCAAACGTCCTGCTGTATCAATCAAAACAACATCTGCATTTTGCGCAACTGCCGACTGAATGGTATCAAATGCAACCGAAGCAGGATCAGAACCCATTGCTTGTTTTACAATTGGAACACCTGCACGCTCCGACCAAATTACCAATTGATCTACAGCCGCCGCACGAAACGTATCTGCCGCTCCAAGAACTACTTTAAGTCCTTGTGATTTGAATTGAGAAGCCAACTTACCAATCGTCGTCGTTTTCCCAACTCCATTTACTCCGACCACCATAATAACGTATGGTACATCTTTCTTCGGAATCGAAAAACCGTTTGTATCTTCTATATTATTTTCGGAAAGTAAGCCTGCAATTTCTTCGCGAAGAATTAAATCTAACTCAGAAGTCGAAACATATTTATCACGTTCTACACGTTCTTCTATTCGACGAATAATTTTGATCGTTGTTTCGACACCGACATCAGAAGAAATCAATACTTCCTCTAAATCATCTAAAACCTCATCGTCTACTTTAGATTTACCTACTACAGCACGACTGATTTTATCAAATAGAGAAGTTTTAGATTTTTCTAATCCTTCATCTAATTTTTCTTTGCTTTCTTTACCTAATATCTTTTTGAACCAACTCATTAATAAGCTAAATTTCTTAAAATTTTGTACGAAGATACATAAAATATAAGGAAATAAAAAAGCCGCCCTGAAAACGAGGCAGCTCAATTAACCTTAAATATTTTTTGTTAAGGAGATGATTTGATTATTTCGTGAAGAAAGAATCTGCTTCATCAGCGTTAACTACTTTTTCAACAAATACGTAAGCTCCAGATTTTGGAGATTTTACCATTTTGATAACTTTGGTCATTTTTTTAGACCCAGTTTGTAGGGTTGCTACCGTTTTCTTTGCCATCGTCTAAAATTTTATTATTTAATCTCCTTGTGAATTGTATACTTTTTCAATACTGCGTTGTATTTTTTCAACTCAATACGATCTGGAGTATTTTTTTTGTTTTTAGTTGTGATATAACGAGACATTCCTGGCATACCACTTTCTTTATGCTCTGTACATTCTAAAATAACCTGTACTCTGTTTCCTTTTTTTGCCATGGTGTCTTAAATTATTTGATTAAACCTTCTTTACGTGCACGTTTAACAGCCTCATCAACTCCTAATTTGTTGATTGTTTTTAAACCGTGTGCAGAAACTCTTAATGTAATCCACTCACCAGTTTCTGGCATAAAAAATCTCTTTTTGAACAAATTCACTTCAAAAGTGCGTTTTGTTTTATTATTAGCATGAGAAACATTGTTTCCCACTAATCTCTTCTTACCTGTAATTTGACAAATTTTTGACATCTTATTTTGTATTGTCCTATTTTAAACGGAGTGCAAAGTAACAAATTATATATTACTTATACAACTCTTTAGGTTATTAATTTTATATTTTTTTCTTATTTTGTTTATATAACAACTTCTGCGCAAGAGTATAAGCCAAGATAATTCCCATTACCAACAGCGCTATCCTCGCGATTACATCGCCATATTTTGTATAAAACGTTAATTCACTATTCATTAAAATTGTACCATTTAAAGCACCCTGCTCTCCATATGGTAAAGACTTCATTATATCTCCTCGCTGATTAACGAAAGCCGAAATACCTGAATTTGCAGATCTAACGATAGCGCGTCTATTTTCAATAGCTCTCAAATTACCATATAATAGTAATTGACGATGACCATCGGTAGAGCCCCACCAAGAATCGTTGGTCATTGTGAATATAACATTTGCGCCTTCTCTCACATATTCTGTTGTATAGTCTCCGTAAATAGATTCGTAACATATAACCGGAGCAACAGTAGCGTTGTTTGTTTTATTCTTGAAAACAGAACGATGAGGTTGAATCCCCAACGTTTTTGTTGTGCCGCCAAAGTTAAGCATAAATTCTCCAATAATTGGCATTAAAATGTTTCGATATGGAAAAATTTCTACTCCAGGTACTAATTTACTCTTGTGATAAACTTCTATCGAATCGTTTCCACTTATCTGCAAAGCTGAGTTATAAGCGTCGTACCACGTAATTCCATCTCTCATAACAGATGCCGTTTCCGATGCTAAAGATTGCATTGGATAAATTCGCATGATAGATGCTCCTGTTACAAAATGTAAATCTTTTTTGGTTTTTGTCCATTGTTGAATGTCTTGTATAATTAAATCATCATACATATTATCAAAAATCAAAGCAGATGATCCAGGTACGGCAGTTTCTGGTGCAACAACAAATTGAGTTTTTGGTTGAATATTTTTCAGTGCCAATTGTTTCAATTCATCATAAATCTGCAAACCATCTTTCATATACTTTTCGTTGTATGGATCAAGATCTGGCTGAAGAACCAACACATCAAGCGCTTTTCCTTTTTCTTCGTAATTCGCATAAATAATATAAGAAATACCAATTGGAACAGCGATTAATAATCCAGCATAAATACCTAATTTGTTTAGGTATCTCATTTCTTTCTTATTAATATAAGCCGTCAAATAATAGAATACCGTAATATTAACTAACCAAATCCAAAGTGCTCCTCCAAAAGTTCCTGTGTACTCGTACCATTGTACCCATTCGTAATATTTTGCAAAACCATTTCCTAGGTTAAACCAAGGCCAAGTTAGTTCCCAATTCAAGGTTAGTTTGTCAAAACTCATCCAAATCGCAGGAAGAAAAACCAATCCATACAGATTACCAGCTTTTGTTTTGACGAAATGATACAACTGAAAAACAATTGACATAAACAACGAATTCGCTACAACGGGAATCAAATAAGCGCTCCACGAATTGTGCAAATCTCCATTCGCGTCCGTTTCTTGTGCGTAATGCAACCACCAAATTACAATTGCATTCCAAATGAAAAAAGCTAAAAACGAAAGTCCAAAAATTTTACGTCCTTTTTTCTTGAATTCTGCGCGTTGCGTAATTTGATGTTCTGCTAACATCAAGGGTACAAATCCTATAAATAATAACAATGGAAAGCCGTGCGATGGCCAACCTGCTGTTAATAATAATCCTGATAAGATTGCGTATGCAATATATTTTTTCATGTCACAAATTTATAATTTCATCATTCAATAACCGATGATATTTGTTTGGAATATTTTATAAATCATTTTGGATGAGAACCTGAAAACAAGTTCAGGTTGACTTTCCTTATCATGTTGAACTTGTTTCAATATCTCATTCAGTTTTAATATATAATATGCGAATCGATATAATAATTTGGATTAATTGTTACATCAATCGCTTTTGTAATCGTTGAATTATTAATTGTTTGCCAATTAGTCGTAGGATTGATGGTTATATCAGAATCTTTCAATCGTAACGGCATTGCAAATCCATCAACAACATTCGTATAACGATATTCAACTTTATTTCCATTTTGTTTAAGTTCTAAAGTAGGTATTTTAACTGTTCTTAAATATTGATTGAAAAAAGCGTTCAAATTTAAACCAGAAAACTTCGCAATATAATTTTCAATTTGTTCTGTAGTTACAGTTTGATGATAAAATTCTTTGTTTAATCCACGCAACATTTGTCTGAATTTTTCATCATTATTCATCCAAGTTCTCAACGTGTGAATCATATTTGCACCTTTATAGTACATATCACCACTACCCTCTTGGTTTACGCCATACACGCCGATAATTGGAATATCATTTTGGATTGCCTTTCTCGTTCCACGCACATATTCGCTTGCCGCATCTTTTCCATGATAAGTTTCTGTGAACAACGTTTCCGAATAAGCCGTAAACGCTTCGTGAATCCACATATCTGCCACATCCTTTTCGGTAATATTATTCCCAAACCATTCGTGACCAGCTTCATGAACGATGATAAAATCCCATTTCAATCCCCAGCCAGAACCTGATAAATCACGACCTAAATAACCATTCTCGAATTTATTTCCGTACGCAATTCCAGATTGATGCTCCATTCCTAAATGCGGAGCTTCTACAATCTTGAAAGAATCTTCGTAGAAAGCATAAGGTCCAAACCAATATTCAAAACTTTTCAACATCAATTTTGCTTGTTCAAACTGCAATTTTGCTTTATCTATATTATAATCTAACACATAATAATCTAAATCCAATTTACCTTTTTCGCCTTCGAAAGTATCTTTGAAATTGACATAATGTCCGATATAAGGAATGATATTATAATTATTAATTGGATTAACAACTTTCCATGTAGAAGTTGTTTTACCATTTTTCTCTTTTTTAGAAACTAATCGTCCATTACCAACTCCTACCAAATCTTTTGGTGTGATAATTTCCAATTCCATTCCATTATCTGGTTCATCGCCTAAATAATCTTTGTTCGGAAACCAAGCACTTGCACCCAAACCTTGCACGGCTACAGACATCCAATCTCGACCTTTTTCATCTTTCGCAAAAATCCAACCACCATCCCAAGGCGCTCTCACCGCAACACGAGGATTTCCGTTGTATTCTAATTCTAATTGATTCGACGTATTCTTGATATTTTTTCCGACATTAATAAAATAGACATTTCCATCACGTTTGAAATCAGAAATTTTCTTTCCATTCAATTTTACAGCCGAAACCATCATTGGATCTTGTAAATCTATCTGCAATAAATCTGATTGTTGAGGAGCAATTTTATCAAACGTAATTGTCGTTTTTCCTTTTATCGATTTTGACTGATAATCTGGTTCTACACTTACTTTATATTTTTTAACATCCCACCAATTTCGGAATTCATTATTCGTTCCGCGAAGCGAATCTTGTCGCGTAAACTCTTGTTTGTTATTAAGTACTTGTGCATTTGTTGTTATCGAGATCAAGCCAAGTAATAGTACTAATTTCTTCATAGTCATTTTTAAAACATATCAAAAATAAGATTATATATTTGATAAATAAGCCAAAAAGCTATGATTACAGAAAAATTTAAGGAAAGAATAAATTATTTAAAAAATAATCACTTAATCGTTGAAGCATTGTACGAAATTTTAGATGAATTGAAATTAAAACATAGTGCTTTTACAGGTTTTACGTTTCGAGAAGAAATCGATCCGAAAGGTTTTTTGTTGACTGCAGAAGGTGAAGAAAAAACAGGAATTACAATTCGTGTTCCACGTAACATTCTGGATTTTGATTTGGTTTTACTTTCCAATGTTTTGATGCACGAAATGGTACATGTTTTTCAGCGTTCGGGCGAAAATCAAATTGAATTGCGAGAAGAACGCGAATGGCAAGCGTATACAGAAATGATTTTTCATAAACAATTTCCAAACGTTCCTCCATTGACTAATTTTTACATCAAACAATTTGGCGAAAAAGCGTTGACGTATTATAACCGAATGCCAGATAACATGAAAACGAAATATGCAGATGAAAAAACGGATTTAGAAAAAATTCTGCAAACGATTTACGACAAAGAGAATAAACCAAAAGAAGAATCAAAACCTGAAAATAAGACTGAAACAATTTCTTGGCAAGATTTCGAGAAAGTTGATATGAGAATTGGAACAATTATCAGTGCAAATGATTTTCCGAAAGCGAGAAATCCTGCTTATCAATTAGAAATTGATTTTGGTCCGTTAGGAATCAAGAAAAGTTCGGCACAAATTACGTCGCTTTATAGCAAAGAAGAATTGATTGGAAAACAAATAATGGCTGTGGTTAACTTCCCGAAAAAACAAATTGCCACTTTTATGAGCGAATGTCTCGTGATGGGTGTGTATGGAAATCAGAAAGATGTTATTCTCTTGAATCCCGAACGAAAAGTAGAAAACGGAAGTAAGATTGGGTAATATTGAGACTAAGACTAAGACTAAGACTAAGACTAAGACTGAGGTTAAGGCTGAGATAAAATTTGAGTTTGATTAAAACTGATGAGTAAACAAACTTTTAAAACAATTATTATTTTCTCACAACATAGATTGAGATTGAGACTAAGACTGAGATAAAGTTTGAGTTTAAGTATATAACTTAACGCTGACATTTTATCAACCAATAAACTGACTTTTTTATCGATAAATAATCAAATCATTCATCATAATCTGACAACCTGACATCTAAAATCTATTGGATGTCATTTTTTTTATGTTGGCACAAAGATTGACTATTCTGGTGTAGCATCATTTTTGATGATGTGTAAAAGTTTAAAATAAATCATTAATAATATAAAAAATAACTAAACAATATGAGCAAAATAATCGGAATCGACTTAGGTACAACGAACTCTTGTGTTTCTGTAATGGAAGGTAGTGAGCCAGTTGTAATTCCAAATGCAGAAGGTAAAAGAACTACTCCATCTATCGTAGCATTCGTAGAAGGAGGGGAAATTAAAGTTGGTGATTCAGCAAAACGTCAAGCTGTAACAAACCCAAAGAAAACGATTTATTCTATTAAACGTTTCATGGGAACTAAATTTAATAATGATGCAGATGAAATCGGTCGTGTTCCTTATTCAGTTGTAAAAGGAAACAATGATACGCCAGCAGTTGATATTGATGGACGTAACTATACTCCACAAGAAATCTCAGCAATGATTTTACAAAAAATAAAAAAAACTGCTGAAGATTATTTAGGACAAGAAGTATCAAGAGCGGTAATTACTGTACCAGCTTATTTTAACGATGCTCAACGTCAAGCAACTAAAGAAGCTGGTGAAATTGCAGGTCTTAAAGTAGAACGTATTATCAACGAGCCTACTGCTGCTGCATTAGCTTACGGATTAGACAAAGCAAACTCAGATAAAAAAATCGTTGTTTACGATTTAGGTGGTGGTACTTTTGACGTATCTATCCTAGAATTAGGTGACGGTGTATTCGAAGTGTTATCTACAAACGGTGATACACACTTAGGAGGTGATGATTTTGATGATGCAATCATCAACTGGTTAGCTTCTGAATTCCAAGCGAAAGAAGGTGTAGATTTGAAAAAAGACGCAATGGCTTTACAACGTTTACGTGAAGCTGCTGAAAAAGCTAAAATCGAATTATCTTCTTCTGCTCAAACAGAAATTAATTTACCATACGTTACAGCTAACGAAACAGGACCAAAACACTTAGTTGAAACTTTAACTCGTTCTAAATTTGATCAGTTAACAGAAGATTTAGTACGTCGTTCTATGGAGCCTTGTAAAAAAGCGTTATCTGATGCAGGTTTATCAATCAACGATATCGACGAAGTTATCTTAGTTGGTGGATCTACACGTATGCCAAAAATCCAAGAAGAAGTAGAAAAATTCTTCGGTAAAAAACCATCTAAAGGAGTTAATCCAGACGAGGTTGTTGCAATTGGTGCAGCTATCCAAGGAGGTGTTTTAACAGGTGATGTAAAAGACGTATTATTATTAGACGTTACACCATTATCTTTAGGTATCGAAACTTTAGGAGGAGTATTCACAAAATTAATTGAAGCGAATACAACAATTCCAACTAAAAAATCTGAAGTTTTCTCAACTGCAGTTGACAATCAACCAGCAGTAACATTAAGAATTGGTCAAGGAGAGCGTCCATTATTCAACGATAACAAAGAAATCGGACGTTTTGACTTAGTAGATATTCCACCAGCACAAAGAGGTGTTCCTCAAATCGAAGTAACATTTGATATTGATGCGAATGGTATCTTAAGTGTATCTGCAAAAGATAAAGGAACAGGAAAAGAGCAATCAATCAAAATTGAAGCTTCATCTGGATTATCTGATGCTGATATCGAAAGAATGAAAAAAGAAGCACAAGAAAATGCTGCAAAAGACGAAGAAGCA
The DNA here is from genome assembly GCF_002484365.1 of Empedobacter sp. UBA7611. Lineage (NCBI taxonomy): Bacteria > Pseudomonadati > Bacteroidota > Flavobacteriia > Flavobacteriales > Weeksellaceae > Empedobacter > Empedobacter sp. UBA7611. The sequence continues at coordinate 32,003 of NZ_DLJR01000049.1, read as the reverse complement.
AAACAAAAAATTGAAAAAGTAAATGCTGCTGACGCATTAATTTTCCAAACGGAAAAACAATTGACAGAGTACGGAGATAAAATTCCTGCTGACAAAAAACAACCAATTGAAGAAGCTTTAGCTGAGGTTAAATCTGCTCACGCTGCTCAAGACGTTGCTGCAATTGATGCTTCTATGGAAAAATTAAACACAGCTTGGAACGCTGCTTCACAAGAAATTTATGCTGCAATGAACGAAGGTCAACAAGGTGGTGCGCAAGCTCAACCAGGTGCTGATCAAGGTCAAGCAAATAATGATGGTGTTGAAGACGTAGACTTCGAAGAAGTTAAATAATAGAATTTCATTTATCAATAGGAAAGCCTCGCATTGCGAGGCTTTTTTGTGTTTATTAATATAAATAGTTTATTTTTTAAATCATCTCGGTTTCATATAATACAAAAAATCCACTTNNAAGTGGATTTTTTGTATTATAAATTTTATATTTTACTGATGTTGTTGTGCATCAATTACAGCAATGGTAACCATATTCACAATTTCGCGAACAGTACTATCCAATTGTAACAAATGAATTGGTTTTTTCATTCCGATCAAAATTGGTCCAACCGCTTCTATATTTCCTAATTCTTGTAATAATTTGTACGAAATATTCGCTGATTCAAGATTTGGAAAAACTAACGTATTCGCATGCGTTCCTGCTAATTTAGAAAACGGAAAATTACTTTGTAATTTCTCTTTATTCACTGCAAAATTTGCTTGAATATCACCATCTACAATGATTTCTGGATGATTTTTATGTAAATAATTTACCGCATTCTGAACTTTAGAAACCGTTTCTCCTTTATTTGATCCGAAGTTTGAATAAGACAATAATGCAATTTTCGGTTCAATTTTAAACTTCTTAATTGTTTCATTAAATTGCAATGTAATGTTGACCAAATCCTCTGAAGTTGGATCTAAATTAACCGTTGTATCACCTAAGAAAACTGGTCCTTTTTCTGTCAACATCATATACATACTCGCAACTTTTTGACCTTGCTCCGCTCCGATTAATTCTAAAGCTGGACGAATCGCTTGCGAATAATTTTTCGTCATTCCCGAAATCATTGCATCTGCATAACCAAACTCAACCATACATGATCCAAAATAATTACGATCTCTCAATAATTTTTTCGCGTCAGATTTTGAGATTCCTTTTCGTTGACGTTTCGAATAAATAAAATCAACGAATTGATTGTATCTGTCCGAATCTTCTTCTGCATTTGTATCAACAATTTCAACATCTTCCAAATCCAACATATAATCTTTAATCATTTGTTGAATTTTATTTTTCTTTCCTAAAATAATTGGAATAGCGATTTTTTCTTCCTTTACAATTTGCGCTGCACGAAGAATTTCGAAACGATCTCCTTCAGCAAAAACAACACGTTTTGGATTTGATTTCGCCGTTTGTGTCAAATTACGCATAATCGTACTTTCTTTTCCGATTCGCTTAATCAAAGACAATTTATATGCTTCGAAATCTGTAATTGTATTTTTTGCAACACCAGTTTCTATCGCCGCTTTTGCAACTGCAGCCGAAACCTCTGGTAACAAACGTGGATCGTTAGGTTTTGGAATAATATAATCTTTCCCAAATTTGATCGAATGATTATTGTATGCTTGCGTCACAACTTCAGGAACTGGTTCTTTTGCTAATTCTGCAATTGCTCGAACAGCAGCAATTTTCATTTCCTCATTAATTGTCGTCGAACGAACATCTAACGCTCCTCTAAAAATATACGGAAACCCAAGTACATTATTCACCTGGTTTGGATAATCAGAACGCCCAGTTCCCATAATAATATCTTGACGCGTCGCAACTGCTAAATCGTACGCAATCTCTGGATTTGGATTTGCCATTGCTAACACAATTGGATTTTCTGCCATTGTATTCAACATATCTGCTGATAAAACATCTGCAGCCGATAAACCGATAAAAACATCTGCATCTTTAACAGCATCTGCCAATGTCGAAATATCACGATCTGTTGCCCATTCTGCTTTAGAAGGATCAAGATTATCACGGTCAGAACGGATTACGCCTTTACTGTCTAACATCACGATATTTTCTTTCGTTGCACCAACAGAAATATACATTCCTGTACACGAAATTGCCGCAGCACCAGCTCCGTTTACTACAATTTTAACTTTAGAAATATTTTTTCCTTGTAATTCACATGCATTAATCAACGCTGCACCAGAAATAATAGCTGTTCCGTGTTGATCGTCGTGCATAACTGGGATATTCATTTCAGCTTTCAAACGTTTCTCAATTTCGAAACACTCAGGCGCTTTAATATCCTCTAAATTGATTCCTCCAAAAGTTGGCTCTAAAGCTTTTACCGTATTGATAAATTCATCAACATTTTTTGTATCCAATTCGATATCGAAAACATCAATATCAGCAAAAATTTTGAATAGAAGACCTTTACCTTCCATAACCGGTTTTGAAGCTACCGCACCAATATCTCCCAAGCCTAAAACGGCTGTACCGTTACTAATAACTGCAACCAGATTTCCTTTTGCTGTGTACTTATAAGCATTTTCTGGATCTTTTTCAATCTCTAAACAAGGCTCCGCAACACCTGGTGAATAAGCAAGCGATAAATCACGTTGTGTATTCGTAGGTTTTGTAGGCACTACTGCAATCTTTCCTGGTTGACCCATTGAATGGTAATTCAATGCATCTTTCTTACGATTGTCATTCATTTCTCTGTGGTTTATATTTTTTCAAAATAAATTTAGGTAAAATATATTCAACCCACTTATGACAGATGTTAGATTTTTAAAATTTTAGAAAAATTTTTATCAACTTATACTATTTGGCGAATTTATATTGTGATATTTTTATTTTTTATAAGAATTATATATATTGTATATAAGTATTAAACGATATTTTTACAAAATTTTCAAAAATGGATAAAATCAAATTTATTCCTTTAATAGAACCTCCTATTTTGAAAGACAATCAAAATGGAAAAATTCTGCAAGAAATTTCATTCAACAATTCTATTGAATGGGATAGTTATCAAAAAAATCAAATTGATAAAATTTATACTAACTTTCCTCAACCTATTCAGTCTGGAATTTATCAATACAATCTTTTGAAAATATCATTAGCAAATATGGAGAAAATTATAAACCTACATCTTGCTGATACTAAAATAGTAGATTCCATTTCACTTTTTGGTGGATATGCAATTTCAATTAATAATAAAATTGAATTATTCCCACAATGTTGTGGATTGTTAGAAGAAATTCAGCTTTGGAAAAATATTTTAAACAAAAATTTCTCTAACTTTTATCTAACAGAATGCCATCCAAGTCCTTTAATAACAAAATCTAAAAACGAAATTGTTATAATTTGTGATGATGAAAATGAATCATTTATACCAATCAATACAAATAAAGAAATAAGAATAGATTATAATCAAACAAAAAAAGCTTTTATAGTCTTACTAAATGAGTTAGAAGCTTATTCTAATAAGCTAAACAACTTGTCTCATAAATTTGAAATAGATAATTTATCTGATATTATTATCTGGGGTGAAAAGAGCTAAAAGAGATGTTATTGGAAACATAACTTAAATTATTAATTTATAAATAATAAATCCCACTTTTCACAATGTAGAAAGTGGGATTTTACTTCAAAAAAATTATTTATTTTTAACTGTTATATAGCCTGTAATAATTTCTTTATCATTCAATTTTATTCTGTACCAATAACTATCAGAAGGAACTGTAAAACCATTCTTTTTACCATCCCAAATATATTCATCATTCACAACTTCATCTTTTATAATTGCTCCATATCGATCAAAGATTTGAACAATTGCATTTTTGTAACCTAAAAATTGTGCTCTCCAACTATCATTATAACCATCATTATTAGGTGAAATAAAATTAGGAATTAAGTTTACAAAAAAATCTTTTGTTACTGGAGTACAATTATCAGCCGAAATTACATAAACAGTATAATTTCCTTCTTTTAAAGGTTCAAAGACATTCGAACTTTGCCAATCTACACCATTTAATGAGTATTTATATGGTGGTGTTCCTCCTTCTACAATGATTTCTGCACGTCCATTGACAGTTTTTATCATTACAATATTTGGTAATTGAAAATGAGAAACATTAACATTGTGAACATATGGACATCCCTCTTTTGAAAGAAGTTCTACCCAATAATCTCCAACCCCAACCTCAATCGTCTGTGTTGTTTCACCTGTACTCCATTTATAATCTAAATAATTATCTCCTGCATCTAAAATAGTTTTGGTATTAGGACATATTTTCACATCTTTTAGCGTTGATGAGTATTCCGGAACAGATACAAAAGTATTAATAACAGCAATAGAAAAACATAAACCTGCTTTTTCAAATCTCACATAAAAAGTTTTATTTCTATTTACAACTTGATTAGAATTAATTGAATTTATGTTATTCTCAGCGTCATCGAAGGTTTCAAAAAACTTATAATCGTAATTATAATCATTAACAAAATTTACTAAAACATAATCATTCAAATTGAATGTATAAACTCCATCAAAATCGTTATCACAAACATCTACATCTAAAACTTCTTGATTAAGTTTTACTTTTTCACCGAATTTAAATTCTAAAGTAATAATTTCTGGTTGACAACCTTTCAATGTCTCAATTCTTACGTACACTTTTGTATCAGCAGTAAATATATTTTGAGATGAAATTGTATTCGTATTTCCGTCTAAAGCATCTTGCTCATTTAAATAATATTTTACTGTAAACAATTCTCGGTTAGAAAAAATTTGTCGGATAATTTCATCAAGTTTAATATTCATTTTGCTTCCACAATATGTAGTTTGATATTTAGTTAAATCAATCTGTGGAAAAGGAAAAAACTCTAATTGTATTTCGGCAATTTCTTTACATCCTGTTTTATTTTTGACAACTACATAAACTTTCTTATTTGTAGATTCATAATGCTCAAAATCTATTATTTCATTCACTTCATTTTCTGCATCTTCTTTCGTAGGATAATAATTTTTTGTCACATCTGGATCAGAAGTTACATTTGCATCAGATAGATCAAAAATACCTTTACCATTTACATTACACGCATAGACCGTTGCATTATTAACAATGAGTTCATTAATCAAAATTTTAACTGTTACAATCTCACTATCCTCAAATTTATCAGATCCATAAATTATATATTTGAATTCATCATAACCTTTTTGCCCTTTATTTGGCGTATAAGTAATAATACCTTTTACAGTGTTAATTGTAACGACTCCTTTTGAAGGATTTTCTACTATCTTGGTTTCATTGAAATTAATCGTTTGGGCAGATTTTGTAAATTTTGGAGTAATATGAATTGGAGCAACTCCACATGTTTCAAATTCTAATTCTGATTCATCAGGACAAGTTCTTAATTTATATTCGTCTTTTAATGGCGGACAAGTACCTATTGTAACTTCTACCGAATAATTTCCTAATCTTGTTGGTTTAAAAGTTACTTCGGTTGCTCCTGGAATAGCAACCCCATCCTCAAACCATTGATATGTTTCGTATATATCTGGTGTTACTGTTAATGTTACATCAGGAAAACATCCTTCTGCTACGATTTTTGGTTTTGTTGGTAATCCAGCAAAAAAACCACCATATCCAGCAGCTTCACTTCCTGCTGTGATACCTCCTGTTACAGCTTTATCAGATTTAATTGTTACATTTCCTTTTATATTAGGTATACCGTAAGTTACCCAGTTTGTTGTTCCAACTATATCAAATGGACCGTAATTGGAATTAGGAACTTTTCCATTTACAGTAAGATTAGCATTTTTTTCTGTTATTAAATTAAGTTTAGTTGGCACATTAAGAATTGAATAATAACTACCACTTCCTTCTTTAGATAAATAAATTTCATTTTCATCTATCAAACCAATTTCATCTATTGATTTTGGTAGAAAACAATTAAGTGCTGGAATAAAATTCATTCCACCTGTAGCTTCAATATTTCGTTCATTACTTCCTCCTAACAATTGATATACATATGCCTTATGAGTTGTCTGAATATATAAATTAAAATGATTTTTTCCTTGATTAATGTATTTATTTTCGTTAATAATATAGTGTTGGCCTTCATTTAAGGTGATGAGCGGAATAGGATCATTATTTACATAAACCTCAGTGCCATCCTCAGTTGCAACAACTATTGCGCCTTCCATATTACTTCCAATATCACCCAAACCTTTTACCAAAACAAATTCATTTCCAAGTTGAGAAACTGGAACGTTTTGATCCATTAAAATATCTGAACTATTTGGAAAATAACCTGCATATTGCCCATTAAAATTACCATTTGCTGTAGATATAGGTTTGTCTGATTCAATTTTAGCACCGATAAAACCTTCATAATTCACTTTATAATTTCCAATACCATCAATAATATATGACTCTCCTTTGTTTAATATAATATTAAATTCTGTTCTCTTCTCTCCATCACTAAAAATAATATTAGAATCAAAATTTGAAACCTTTATTGTGGTATTATCTTCTGTAGCTAAAACACTTGTCATAAAGTTCAAAATACCATTGTATGTCGTTATTGGAGCCATAACAGTATAAAATAAAGTTCCAGTACCTGCCCTTCCTTTAGATGTCACAATCTCAGCATGTTGAGCGACAGAAAACCTAAGGTTTGCAAAATAAGCATAATCTGCTTCTAAGTATAACCCTTTTTTTATTGGCTTAAACATATCAGCTTGGTCTCTTGTAATTATATATGATCTTGGAATATTAAAAATACCTGGATTCCCTTTACTTATTGTTACATTACCAACAACAACATTGTTATTATATATCTTAACTTCAAAAGGAATAGTTCTATTCGTAGATAAATATACTTTTTGATTAGGAAAGGGGTTTCCTGTTCTATCCATCATTGGTGCAAACCAATGTTTTGTATCAAGTTGAGCAAATGATTGGATAATATTAAGAAATAAAAATAAAATAAGTAAATACTTCTTCATTGATTATCATTTAATAATTATATAATCCTTAAACAGAAATATTTACTTTATATTGTTAAAACATAGTATTTTATTATGATAATTTCCCCACCACTTCAACCAATTTCTTCGTTAAGTTTTTACGGTTGAATTGTTGAACTTCGGCTTCGTTGGTTTCAAATTTTTGGTTTGGATTTCTCAACCATTGATTGTAAATCGAAAGAATGTATGTTTTGATTTCATTGACTTGTTGATGAGAAAAATAATCGCCCGCTTTTGTTTTTTGAAGTATTTTTTTGACATCAGCATCTGCTGGACCAACTGCTAAAATAGGATTTCCAGTCGCCATATATTCAAATAACTTTCCAGGAATAATTCCTTTAGATGCAACATTATCAAAGTTGGTCAAAATCAAAACATTTGCTGTATTAATAGCGTTCAATGACTCTTGATGTGAAACGTAACCATGTGCAACCAAGTTTTTCTCTAAACCTGCATCAATCACTGTTTGTTTGACGTCATCAGCCAAAGAACCATAAAAATTAAGTTTAAAATCTTCTCGAAACGATTGATTTTCGTTGCTAATTTCAGCTAAAGCTTTCCACAATGCAACAGGATTTCGAAGCATTTCCAAACCTCCAGAATACGTCAAATGAAAGTGATTTTGATCTTTTTCTGTTTGTTGTTTTACTTCTTCAAAACCATTTGTAATTACTTCTACATGTTTTGCACCAATCTTCTTGAAATTTTCTCCATCAGCATAACTTGTTGCTAAAACAACATCTGCTTTTTGCATTACTTCACGCTCTAAATCTTCGTGTTTTTTTGCAGCCCAAAAAGTTAATTTCAATTCTTTGTGATAACTAATTTGAGTCCATGGATCACGAAAATCTGCCAACCATTTGAGATTTGGTAATTGTTTTTTCAGCTTCAAGCCAATTAAATGAAGACTATGAGGCGGACCAGAAGTTACAATCGTATCGATATTTTCTTTTTGTAAAAAGTTTTTTAAATATTCAGCAGAAGGATTTACCCAAAACTTACGTGCATCTGGAATAAAGAAATTCCCTCTTACAAAAACCGACAACTTCGACATAAAAGATTGATTTTCTTTTTTCTCGAAATGTCCACCTTTATAAGCTTTATTCTTTGGATTCAGTTTTTCTGCTAACTGATAAGGTTCCCAAATTTTATTCTTGATGATTTTAACTTTTGGATTAATGTCCTTGGCTAAAGTTTCATCGAGAATTGGATAAGAAGGATTTTCTGGAATATAAACATAGGTTTCATATCCAAATTCAGGAAGATATTTTGTGAATTTCAACCATCTTTGAACACCAGGACCTCCCGCAGGAGGCCAGTAATAGGTGATGATTAATATTTTTTTCATTCCAAAATTAAGCCTTTTCAGCGACTAAGTTTAAATTCTCTTTTATAGAACATTTTTTATATCCCAAATAAATACCTCCAGCCACAACGATTAAAAGTAAAATATTCGAAACTATCACAATCATATTTCCAGTAGAAATAACTTGTGGTTTAAATTCCATCACGATTGTATGATTTCCCTTTTGTACAGGAACTGCACGCAATACGTAATTCGCTTTTTCGATCGGAACTTCCTTTCCATCAACTGTTGCAGTCCATCCATGTGGATAATAAACTTCTGAGAAAACAGCAATTTGATCTGTATTAGAAGAAGATTTATACGTCATCTTCATTGGTGAATAATCAACCAATTCAATTTTCGCATTAGTATCTGCCGAAACATTCATGTTTTTATTCTCAACCAAATCTTTACGTAAAATTACAGTGTTATTAATTGGTGTAGAATTTATCGCTAAGATTTCATCATTTGCATTTTCTGTCCATTTGATATTTGAAGCCAACCACGCACTTCCAAAAGCTGTAGGATTTTGCTGTACTTGGGGTTCCGTTGGACTTCCATGAATAATGTATTTCGTATTCATCATATTCAATACATTAATCAAACCTGTTTCATCTTTGATTCCGTATTTTTTCAATTGTGGATCTTGAGAAAAATAGATATCCACAACATCTTGGTATTTCCCTAATTTCGCTGCATGATAACCACCAATCGAAGGAACAAAATATGAAGTTCCAGCTTCGTTAAATGTACTCAAAACCGTATTGTAAACACGGAAATGTGATTTATCTTGTTTTGATATGTTCGATAATAAATTATTCAACGGAACTTTGTAAGCAATTTGTGCTACATTATTGTTGTTCTGAGCTTCGGTTTGTAAACGAGGCGACATTTCCGTTGGGAAAGGATTATCAACAATGTATTTAGATACAAAATTATCTTCGTTCAAATATCTTTTATTCACCGTAAATCCATCAATAAAAGCCAATGCACCAATCGCTAAAATGACGATAATTGGTTTTTTGATAAACTTGAATAAATAAGCCAACAACAAAGCCATTGTGAACAAAACAAAAATCAATGTGCGAACTGTATCCGCTTTAAACATTGCAATTCTATCTTGAATTAATTCTTCATCTAATCGTTTTATCAATCCATCCCAAAGTCCGATTGCATTTGGATTTGCTTGCTGAATTTGTCCGATTAATTGTTCAGTCATTAATTTTTCATTCTCTGATGTAAATGGAAAAATCATTCCACCGAATAAGAAGAATATAATTAAAATTCCAACTGTAGAACCACCAGCTATATAAAGTACTTTCTTTTTGAATTCATCTGATTCGTCAGAATTAAAGAAATAATATAAAGTCAAAATTGCTAAGAAAGGCATTGTAAATTCGGCAATTACCAAGATTGATGATACAGCGCGAAACTTATCATACATCGGGAAATAATCAATAAATAAGTTCGTAACGAATGGTAAATTTTTACCCCATGCCAAAATGAAACTTAGAATCGTTGCTCCAACTAACCATTTTTTATAGGTCGCGTATTTTCCACGTACCATAAACATTCCGATAATAAACAAGAAAACGACTACAGCTCCCTGATAAGCTGGACCAGAAGTTCCTGGCTGATCTCCCCAATATGCACTTCTCGGTTGACTTGCCACAGCTTGAAAAACTTGCTGATTGAACTCGTCTTCACCAAGACTATATTGAGTATTTTGTAATTCGGATGTATAATTCTTTAAATCTTCTGGATTCGTTTGCGAACCACCCCCCATCAAATTTGGAATAAAAAGATTTAATGTTTCTAATTTTCCATAACTCCATTGTGTGATATAATCGTGATCTAATCCGTTCGAATTCTTTTTCAACAAGGTCATCTCAGATTTCCCACGAGTCGTTTCTTTACTATATTCGTAAGTTGACAATAATCGATTTGCATTCAATCCTGCTGCAATAATTACAGCGACAACTACTAATGCAGATGATTTTAAGAAATCTGGTAATTCTTTTTTCTTTAAACTATCAATAAATTGAACAATTGCAAAAACCAACAACGCTAAAAACAAATAGAACGTCATTTGAATGTGATTGGCTTGTAATTGCAATCCCATAAACAAGGTTGTGAGTACAAAACCTGCAATGTATTTTTTGCGATACAATAGAAGAATTCCAGCAACCAAAGGCGCGAAATACCCAATTGTATGTAGCTTTCCGTTATGTCCGGCTGCAATTAATTCGAAATAATACGAACCAAATGCAAAGAAAATTGCACCGACTAAAGCATATTGCCACTTTTTGAAAAGCGTTAAGCCAAGAATAAAAAATCCTGTAAACAACAAGAAAATGTAATCTGCTGGACGCGGTAAAAATCTGAATGCGCCATCAATGGTTTTGATGATATCAAAACTATATTTCGCACCAGTTTGATAGGTTGGCATTCCACCAAACATCGCATCAGACCAATAGACATTTTCTCCTGTTTTGTCTTGATACGTCAACATTTCTTGCGCACTACCCTTGTAGTTGATAATATCAGGCTGAATAACAGATTTTCCCGATAAAACTGGTGAACAATACACCAATGCAATCACTGCAAAAAGCAGCAATGAGATAAGAACGTAGAGTAAATTCTTTTTATTTTTCATCCTTTTTTTCTTCGATTATTTCGTAATCCACCGTTTCGGCGTCTATATTATATTTCGGTTTGTCGAAAGATGTGTTTGGTTTCGATTCGTTGTACGAATCATTTGAGTTTTGGCTCTGATTATAAGCATTTCTTTGCTGATTAATTGCTTCTTGAAAAACCTTTTTCACTGCAAATACTTTTCTTAAAAATCTAAAAATCGTTAAGAAAATAATACTTAAAATTATAATCCAAATAATTGTTTTCATTTTAGTTAACTGTTGTGACAGTTGTAACCGACTCAGTCATCGTTTGTTTTTGACCTTGCGCTTCTACTGTACGTTTTAATGTTTCCTTTTTCGTTAAATTAACTTTGTTGATCCAACCAGATTTTGTATCCAACAAAATTTTTCCATCTACATTCGCACTACTATTCGCAGACATTGTAACACCTTGCTGCGACTCATTACCTTTCAAACTTTGCGTTCCATTTACAGTAATTGTCGTATTTGCAGGCTCAACACTTGCTAAAGTTCTCTTCATCGAAATATTTCCTTTCATTGGACCTTGATCAATTTTTTGACTATCGCTCCAAGATTCTTTAAGCGCTAAAGTTTTGTTAGGAAAAATATTCATCGTTTCTTCAAATTGAGAAGAAATTGCTTGTTTGTTTAATGAATTATCGATAATCTGTGTAAAGAATTTAAATTCTTCTGCACTTACTTGAGTTTTTACAGAATTTAAAATTGATTTTTTAATTTCATCTAATCCATCAACGCTTACAACTTTTCCTTTCTGATCAACTTTCATTGTATACGTTTTCCCTGTCATCGCTTTGTAAATCGACCAAGAAACCGCAATATCTTTGTTCGCAGGTTTCGCAGCATTTGTATCATACGAAATTGATTTTCCCGAAGGATCTGTCATTTTCTCGCTATATTGTTTAGATTTCACTTCTAATGTATACACACCATCTTTGAAATCTTTTACCGTATAATCAATTTGTTTTTTACTTTCGCTTGACATTTTCTGAGATTGTTTCCCATCCGAAGCCGTGTGAGTTGTTTTAATTCCCAACGTCATTGGATAAGTCTTTCCTATCTCTAAATTGTATTTGTATGCATATTTGTCATCTGCACCTTTTGTTATTGCTACAACTTCTGGCTCAGCAGGCTTTTCAGCGACTTTCAAAGAATCTGTTGTTTCCGTTTTGGCAACTGTATCGCCTTTTTCGTTCACAATTAATTCTTTTCCGTCTTTATCTTTTCCTACGACTTTATCATCTTTTTTACATGAAACAACTGCCATTGCGACAGCCATCATGAATAGTAATTTTTTCATATCAATTTTATGTTTGATAATTGGTTTATTGCCAAAATCAATCCAAAAATAAGGATTTTAGTTGATTTTTTAACATTAAGATTTTAAAACAATCATATCTAGAAAATTAGATAAATGAAAAGAATCTTAGTTTAAGAAAATTTAGATTTTATTAACAATTTGACAAATAATCTGACTCATTTTATCAAAAAACAAATCATTCAAACAAAAAAATAAATTTTCAAATAAATTAAAAATACATATACATTTGATTTTAAACTACTTACATACTATTGTTAATTAATCTAAATAAATTTGAATAATTCTTTCAAAAGTTTACATTTGTCGAAATTATTTTTATCTAATCTAAATAAAATATAGAATGAAAATTAAATTAAAACTACTGTTACTTTTTCTGCTAACTTCTATTTGCACATTTGCGCAAAACTACGGAATCGTAGAAGGAAAAATTGTTTCATCTGACGGATATCCAGTTGCCGGAATTACAATCAAAATTGGGAAATCCACAAATACTACAATTACAGATGAAAATGGAGAATTTCGTTTCGAGAAATTTCCAGAGGGTCAACATTCTATAACTTTAGAAGGGGAAGGACTAAAAAAACAAACAAAATCTATTGAAGTTCACACAAATGAAGTAAGCGAAATTTCATTTACATTGAACGAAAACATTACTACACTTAGCGAAGTTGTCATTAAAATAGTTGAATCTCCGAATAAAAAACAAGAAAGTATTTTATCTGGTTTGAATGTAAAAGGAATTGATTTACCGCAAAGTTTCCAGATTATTGACAATCAAGTTATAGAACAACAACAATCAATAAAACTGAGTGATGTTGTGAAAAACGTCAATGGTGTTTATGTTGGTTCTGCGCGTGGAGCGGCTCAAGAATCATTTTGGTCACGAGGTTATGATATGTCGAGCAATAACATATTCAAAAATGGATTCAGATTCAATAATGGGTCAATTCCAGAAGTTTCATCTTTAGAAAGAGTTGAAGTTTTGAAAGGAGGAGCGGCTTTACTTTATGGTAATGTTGCACCAGGTGGAATTTTAAATATGGTTACAAAAAAACCAAAGTTTAATTTTGGTGGAGAAATCAGTATGCAAGCGGGAAGTAATGCTTTTTACAAACCATCTTTAGATATTTATGGACCAATCAATAATAGTATTGCGTATCGTTTTACTGGATCTTACGAAAATTCTGAGAGTTTTAGAAATGATGTAAAAAGAGAACGTTTTTATGTTAATCCATCTTTTTTATTCAAAATGACAGATAAAACTGAACTTGTTTTGCAAGCAGATTATTTAAATGATGATTGGACGCCAGATTTTGGAACGGCAATTATTGGAAAAGAAATTGTTGATTTACCAAGAAGTATGTATTTAGGCGCAACTTGGTCTAATGGTAAAACGAAACAAGCCAGTACAAGTGCATTGGTTAAGCATAATTTCAACAAAGATTGGCAGCTTAATTTCAATAGCTCTTTTCAACAATATGATAGAGAATCAAAAGGAACGGAACGTATTCAACCAGATGCAAAAGGAAATTGGTCAAGACCATTAGGTCAAAACAAAAACCAAGAACAATTGTACGGTGAGCAACTTAATTTACAAGGAAATTTCAATACTGGAAAAATAAAACATCAATTATTAACAGGTGTTGATTTTGATTATTCTAGTAGTAAAGCTTTCACTTATGTATTTGATCAAAAGAATTATGGAAGTGGAAATATATTTGACTTTGAAAATTTTGATCAAGGAGGCGCAATTCCAATGGCAAAAAACACAAAAATAGCCTCAACTAAAACAGGACGTTTTGGAGTTTATTTTCAAGATTTAATTTCTTTGACTGATCAATTAAAAGTATTGGCTGGTTTGCGTTGGTCTTGGCAAGAAGCTCAAGTGACAACAAGAGATTTAACGAAAACTCCCGTTGATGTAAAAAAAGATGGAAAACGTGTTGATGAAGCATTTTCGCCAAAAGTTGGTATCGTTTTTCAACCAATCAAAGATATGGCGATTTTTGCTAGTTACTCAAATTCATTCACTCCAAACTCTGGTACAACAGTAGATTTAAAAGCAATCAAACCATCAATTATCGATCAATATGAAGTTGGTATCAAAAATGATTTCTTTAGAGGATTGTTATCTACAAATGTTACTTTGTATCAAATCAAAAATAATAATTTAGCTCAAACAGCAGAATTTAAAGCTGATGGAACGCCAAACACAGATTCAACAATAAAAGTGCTTAGTGGCGCTACAAAAAGTAAAGGAATCGAAGTTGATGTAACTGCACATCCAATTATTGGATTGAATATTATGGCTGGATATAGCTACAATGATATGCGCTATACAAAAACATCTGGTTTGAAAGGTAGTTTTGTAGAAGGTGATCGATTAACAAGAACTCCTGCAAATACTGCAAACTTAAGTTTTCATTACACATTGCAAAATGGAGCATTGAAAGGCTTTTCTATCGGTGCGCTCGCAAACTATATTGGTAAACGTATTGGAGGTTGGAATAACCAAATTGATCCTTCTCAACCAAATGGAATTTTGGATAGAGAAATTCCATTATCAGCTTACACAACGATTGATGTATCGGCTGGCTACAAATGGAAAAACTTCTCATTATTATGTAGATTATCTAATATTACAAATGAGTTGAATTACAATGTTCACGAAAATTATAGTGTAAACCCAATTGCTCCAAGACAATTGATGACTACATTAAGATATAAGTTTTAATCAACTTAAAACGGACAAATATCAAAGCCACTCTTCGGAGTGGCTTTTTTTTGTTCTTACTATTAATTGAAAAAACTGTATTTATGTTTTTCAAGTAAAAATAAACAACTTACTCAACACTTGTAGAATAGTAATAAATAATTTTTGTTTAATAGAAAATATTAAGCAATGATTAGAAATAATCAAGCATAAAATATATAAAAAAAAAGCCTCCCAAATTGGGAGGCTTTTTACTATATAATCGAATAGATTATGCTTCTTCTGTACTTTCAGTTTTAGCAGCTGGTGCAGCTTCTTCTGTTTTAGTACTTTTTTTACTACGACGTGTAGTTGCTTTTTTCTCTACTTTCGCGTTAGTGTAGATATCATTGAAATCTACTAACTCGATCATTGCAGTATCAGCACCGTCACCTAAACGGAATCCAGTTTTGATGATACGAGTGTATCCTCCTGGGCGATTTGCAATTTTAGGAGCTACAGTTCTGAATAATTCAGTTACAGCTTCTTTATCTTGTAAGTATGAAAATACAACGCGACGGTTGTTAGTATCGTCTGTTTTAGACTTTGTCAATAAAGGCTCAACATATGTTTGTAATGCTTTAGCCTTTGCTACTGTTGTGTTAATTCTCTTGTGAGTAATCAACGCTATAGCTAAATTAGATAATAAAGCTCTTCTATGAGAGGCAGTTCTACCTAAATGGTTAAATTTTTTTCCGTGTCTCATTTTTTAATAAAATTATTCTACGTCTAACTTATATTTTACGATGTCCATTCCAAAGTTAAGACCTTTGCTGTCCACCAATTCTTCTAACTCTGTAAGAGATTTCTTACCAAAGTTTCTGAATTTCATTAAGTCAGACTTAGCGAAAGAAACTAATTCGCCTAATGTTTCAACTTCAGCTGCTTTTAAACAATTTAATGCTCTTACTGATAAATCCATATCTACCAATTTTGTTTTCAATAATTGGCGCATATGTAATGCTTCTTCATCATAAGTTTCACCAGATGCAACTTCTTCCGCTTCTAATGTAATTCTCTCATCTGAGAATAACATAAAGTGGTGAATTAAGATTTTAGCTGCTTCAGTTAAAGCATCTTGAGGTGTTATAGAACCATCTGTTGTAATTTCAAAAACTAATTTTTCGTAGTCAGTTTTTTGTTCTACACGATAGTTTTCAATTGCGTATTTTACATTCTTAATTGGAGTGTAAATTGAGTCAATTGCTATAGTACCGATTGGCGCAGAAGCCTTTTTATTCTCATCAGCTGGTACGTATCCTCTACCTTTTTCGATTGTAAATGTAATTGTTACGTTTACTTTAGCGTCTAAGTTAGCGATAACTAATTCAGGGTTTAAAACTTGGAATCCAGAAATAAATTTCCCTAAA
>NZ_DLJR01000049.1:3266-15284 GCF_002484365.1 Empedobacter sp. UBA7611 | reverse complement strand
AACTCTTTCTGGAGCTTTTGTGAAAGTTCCTGATTTTTGTTCGTCGTTCCAAATTAACCAATCGTACTCGCTACGTGCGTGTAAAGAGTTTGTGATTGCAGTTAAAGATTTAGATTTTTCTCTAACAGCGATTACATCACCAGCTTTTAATTGGTAAGAAGGGATGTTCACGATTTCTCCGTTTACAGTTACGTGTTTGTGAGATACTAATTGACGTGCAGCACTACGTGAGTTTGCGATACCTAAACGGTAAACTACGTTATCTAAACGAGATTCACATAATTGTAATAATACTTCACCTGTAATTCCTTTAGAAGCATTTGCTTTTTTGTATAAGTTAGCAAATTGACGCTCTAAAATACCGTAAGTATATTTTGCTTTTTGTTTTTCAGTTAACTGAATAGCGTATTCTGATTTTTTAGCTCTTCTTTTGTTAGGTCCGTGTTGCCCTGGAGGATATTTCTTTTTCTCAAAAGATTTATCGTCACCGAAAATTGGTTGTCCAAATTTTCTTGCAATTTTAGTTTTTGGTCCTGTATATCTTGCCATGATTTGTTACTATTAAATATATTAAATAATTAAATTGAGAAAAATGATTATACTCTTCTCTTTTTAGGTGGACGACATCCATTGTGTGGTAATGGAGTAACATCAACGATTTCAGAAACCTCGATACCACCGTTATGAATTGTTCTAATAGCAGATTCACGACCTTGACCTGGTCCTTTCACGAATACTTTTACTCTTCTTAATCCTGCTTCGTATGCAACTGTTGTTGCATCTTGTGCAGCTACTTGAGCAGCGTAAGGAGTGTTCTTTTTAGATCCACGGAATCCCATTTTACCTGCTGAAGACCAAGAGATAACTTCACCGTTTTTGTTAGTTAAAGTAACGATAACGTTGTTAAACGATGCTTGAATATGAGCTTGTCCAGTAGCTTCAATAACTACTTTTCTTTTCTTTACTACTTTCTGATTTTTTGCCATGATCCTATTTATTATTTAGTGGCTTTTTTCTTGTTAGCAACTGTTTTCTTTTTACCTTTTCTTGTACGTGAGTTATTTTTTGTTCTTTGACCACGTAATGGTAAACCTAATCTGTGACGAATACCTCTTTGACATCCGATATCCATTAAACGTTTGATGTTTAATTGGATTTCTGATCTTAATTCACCTTCTACTTTGAAAGTTTCATTGATCGATGCACGGATTGCGTTGATTTCTTCATCAGTCCATTCGCTAACTTTTGTATCTTCTGAAATGTTATTTTCAGCTAAGATTTTAGAAGCACTGCTTCTTCCGATCCCGTAAATGTATGTAAGTCCGATTACCCCTCTTTTGTTTTTAGGTAAATCTACACCTGAAATTCTTGCCATAATTCTAAATAATTAACCTTGTCTTTGTTTAAACTTAGGATTCTTTTTGTTGATCACATACAAACGTCCTTTACGACGCACAATTTTACAGTCAGCACTTCTCTTTTTAATGGATGCTCTAATTTTCATCTTTGTAAATTTATTTATAATCCGATAGAGTTAACGTATCTACATTAACTCTATCACCAGTCATTATTATTTCTTTTAGTATCTGTAAGATATTCTACCTTTCGTTAAATCGTAAGGAGACATCTCTATTTTAACTCGATCACCTGGTAATAATTTGATATAGTGCATACGCATTTTACCAGATATGTTACATGTTACAACATGTCCATTTTCTAATTCGACACGGAACATTGCATTGGATAATGCTTCTGTAATCGTACCGTCTTGTTCAATATGTTTTTGTTTAGCCATAAATCTTTTTAATAAAATCTTATTAGATATCTCTTGAAGTTCTACCTGAAGACATTAAACCATCGTAACGGTGATTTAATAAATATGTATTAATTTGTTGTACAGTATCTAAGATAACTCCCACCATAATTAACATTGATGTACCTCCAAAGAACATTGCTAAGCTCTGTTCTACACCTAATAATTTTACAATCGCTGGCAAAACAGCAAGCAAAGTTAGTAAAATTGCTCCAGGTAACGTAATTTTTGATAAAATTTCGTCTAAAAAATTTGCAGTTTCTTTTCCAGGACGGATTCCAGGGATGATTCCTCCGTTACGTTTAAGATCTTCTGCCATTTGGTTTACTGGGATTGTGATCGCAGTATAGAAATATGTGAAGATAATAATTAGTAATCCGAAGATCAAATTGTATTCCCACGTAAATGGATCTGCCATTTTCGCGAAGAATGCTTTTACTGGACTTCCTTCGTCTAAGAAATAGTTTGCCAATGTTCCTGGTAAAAACATAATTGCTTGTGCGAAGATAATAGGCATTACACCTGCTGCATTTACTTTAAGTGGAATATATGAACGTACAGAGTCTGTAACTGATCTCATATATGAACTACTTGAAGTTTGCGCTCTTCTTACATATTGTACTGGTACTTTACGCACCGCTGCAACAATCATAATACACATTGCAATAACTAGGATTAACCCTAACATTTCTATCAAGAAGAAAATACCGTTTGAAGGGTCTACTTCAAATGCATTAAATATTGCTTTTGGTAAGTCGGCTAGGATACCAACCATAATTAAGATTGAAATACCGTTACCTATACCTTTGTCAGTAATTTTTTCTCCCATCCACATGGCAAAGATTGTCCCTGTAATCAAAATGATTGTTGAAGGGAACCAGAACCAAAAGTTGGTTGGAGGAATTACATAGATAGCATATGATGAAGTTGGATCGTAAGGTAAAATTTGAGAAGTTACTAATGTAAGGTATGCTGGTGCTTGCACCAAACAAATCCCGATTGTTAACCATCTCGTAATTTGGTTTACTTTGTTACGTCCGCTTTCTCCTTCTTTTTGTAGTTTTTGGATGTAAGGTACTGCTAATCCCATCAATTGTATAACAATCGAAGCAGAGATATAAGGCATAATTCCTAACGCAAATACGGAAGCTCTCTTAAAAGAACCTCCGGTAAAAGAGTTTAATAATCCTAAAATTCCTGAATTTGCATTTTCTTGGTCTGCAACAAAACGATTAACCTCGTTAATATCGACACCTGGAAGTGGAATATGAGAACCGAATCTATAAACCAACAATAGAAGGATAGTTACAAGTAACTTATCCTTCAATTCTTTTATGCTCCAGATATTTTTTATGGTCTGTATAAACCCTTTCATCTATAAAATATATTCTTAAGCGTTAACTAATTCTACTTTACCTCCTGCATTCACAATAGCTTCTTGAGCTGATTGAGAGAATTTATCAGCAGTTACATTAACAGCAGCTTTTAACTCTCCGCGACCTAAAATTTTCACTAAGTCATTTTTGTGAGCTAATCCTAACTGAACTAATGTTTCTTTATTTAAAGTATCTGTAATTTTGTTGTTATCAACTAATTGTTGAATTGTATCTAAATTGATTCCTGTGTACTCAACTCTGTTGATGTTTTTGAAACCAAATTTAGGTAAACGTCTTTGTAAAGGCATTTGTCCACCTTCGAAACCGATTTTTCTTGAATAACCAGAACGAGATTTAGCACCTTTGTGTCCACGACCTGCTGTCAAACCGTTTCCACTACCTTCACCTCTACCTTTACGGAATTTATTTTGTACTGAACCAGCAGCTGGTTTTAAATTACTTAAATTCATTTTTAATAATTTTTAAAAGGTTAAAAGCGATTAAGCTCTTTCTACTACTACTAAGTGTGAGATTTTACGGATCATTCCTTCAATTTGAGGAGTTGATTCGTGCTCAACAACTTGATTCAACTTTTTTAAACCTAAAGCAACTAATGTAGCTTTTTGAGATTTATCACGGTTGATTGCACTACGTGTTTGTTTTACTCTTACTTTGCTCATTTTACTTTTTTTTAACCGTTGAATACTTTAGTTACAGAAATACCTCTTTGACGAGCAATAGTCTCTACAGAACGTAAGCTTAATAAAGCGCGGAATGTAGCTTTTACTGCGTTATGAGGGTTAGAAGAACCTTTTGATTTTGATAATACATCATGTACACCAACTGATTCTAATACCGCACGTACTGTACCACCTGCAATTACCCCTGTACCTTTAGATGCTGGACGGATGAATACTTGCGCACCACCGAAACGAGCTTCTTGTTCGTGAGGAATTGTGTTGTTAAATAATGGGATACGTACTAAGTTTTTCTTAGCGTCTTCGATAGCTTTAGCGATTGCAGAAGCTACATCTTTAGATTTCCCTAATCCGTAACCTACTACTCCGTTTCCGTCACCTACTACTACGATTGCAGAGAAACCAAATGCTCTACCTCCTTTTGTTACTTTAGTAACACGTTGTACTCCAACTAAACGATCTTTTAAATCTAAACCTGTTGGTTTTACTCTTTCTACGTTTTTAAATCCTAACATAATTTCTTTCTCTTTTTTAGAATTTTAATCCACCTTCTCTAGCTCCATCAGCTAAAGCTTTGATTCTACCATGATACACGAAACCGTTACGATCAAAAACTACAGTTTCAATTCCTTTTGCAACAGCTTTAGCAGCTAATGCTTTACCAACTGATGCAGAAACTTCAGATTTTGTACCTTCTACAGCAACACCTTTTTCACGAGATGATGCAGAAGCTAAAGTTACTCCATTGTTATCGTCAATAATTTGAGCGTAAATTTCTTTGTTAGAACGGTAAACTGATAAACGAGGTTTAGTTTCTGTTCCAAAAATATTTCGACGCACGCGTCTTTTTATTTTTTGTCTTTTTTCTACTTTAGATAATGCCATTTTTCAATGATTTTTATGCAGATTTACCTGCTTTTCTTCTAATAATTTCTCCTACGAATTTAATTCCTTTTCCTTTGTAAGGCTCTGGCTTACGGTAAGAACGAATTTTCGCTACGATCATTCCTAATAATTGATTATCATGAGATGATAATGTAATAATAGGGTTTTTACCTTTTTCTGTTAAAGTTTCAACTTTAATTTCAACAGGTAATTCAATAACGATATTGTGAGAGAAACCTAATGACAAATCTAATTTTTGTCCGTTGTTAGATGCTCTATAACCAACACCAACTAATTCTAATTGTTTTTTGAAACCTTCTGTTACACCAGTAATCATGTTATTGATTAATGAACGGTATAAACCATGTAAAGCTTTGTTATCTTTAGAATCGTTTGGACGAACTACAGTTAAAACTCCGTCTTCGATTTTTAAATCAAATCCTTCTTTTAACTCTCTTGTCATTGTAATGTTGTTACCTTTTACAGTAACTACGTTATCTTTAAATTCAACAGTTGCTGCAGCAGGGATGTTGATATGTGCGTGTCCTATTCTTGACATAATTTCTTAATTTTTTAAAAGATTAATAAACAAAACATAAAACTTCACCACCTACATTCTCTTGACGAGCTTGTTTATCTGTCATCACACCTTTAGAAGTTGAGATGATAGCAACACCTAAACCGTTTAATACACGAGGTAATTCTTTAGATCCTGCGTATTGACGTAAACCTGGAGTTGAAGCTCTTTTGATTTTACGGATAGCTGGCTCTTTAGTAACTTTGTCGTACTTTAAAGCGATTTTGATTGTTCCTTGAGGTTGATCTTGTCCTTCGAATTTGTAGTTCAAGATGTAACCTTGTTCAAATAAGATCTTAGTGATCTCTTTTTTAATTTTAGATGCAGGGATTTCCACTACTTTGTGTCCTGCCATCATTGCATTTCTAACGCGAGTTAGAAAATCTGAAATTGGATCTGTATACATAAATAATTCTATAGTATAGCGCGTAAGCACTACTTTTAAAATTAAACTTTTACCAAAATGCACTATGCATTTGGGTTGCAAATATATTGCATATTTTTTAATTACAAACTATTAATCTAAATAATTTATTTTTAATCGTTTTATAACTAGGGATTAAGACAAAACATGAAACTCAATCTTTATATTTATTTATCTTTTTAATCGATCTCAACAATTAATTCTTGATGTAATCTTCTATTTTTATTCTTAAAAAATAGCTGAAAGTCAAAACAATTTATATAAATTTGATTTGGCTTTAGGGGTATTCTGAAAAGAATTGAGAGAGTCCCTTTGAACCTGATACGGTTAACACCGACGTAGGGAAAAGCAATATCTATGCAATTATTTAATATTTGCAACGCTTTATTTTCAAAGAAAATCCTCTTTAGCCATTAATTGTTTCATCTAAAAAATTATCAATTAATGGAAAATCTAATTATTCAAAATTTACATGCTGTCCGGACAAAAAATCCGCTTGTTCACAACATCACCAATTTTGTGGTGATGAACAATACTGCAAATGCTCTTTTGGCAATTGGAGCATCGCCTGTTATGATACATGCACACAAAGAAGTGGAAAATATCGTCAAAATCTCAAATGCATTAGTCATCAATATCGGAACTCTTGATGATTATTGGGCAGAAAGCATGCTAATTGCAGCAAAAAAAGCAGATCAACTGAATAAACCTTGGGTATTAGACCCTGTTGGAGCTGGAATTTCAACTTTCAGAAATGAACTTATAAAAGAACTGCTTCGCTATCATCCTACTGTCATAAGAGGAAATGCTTCAGAAATTTTAACTTTAGATACCTTCGAAGCTGTTCAGGGAAAAGGAGTCGACAGTACACATCAAAGTAATCAAGCGATAAAAGCAGCACACAATTTAAACCAGAAAATTGGATCTGTTGTTTGCATTTCAGGTGCTTCAGATTTTATTGTATCCAACAATCCGATAATTGAAATTAAAAATGGTCATGAATTGATGACTAAAGTTACTGGTTTAGGTTGTTCAGCAACAGCTAGCATCGGTGCTTTTATTGGCCTTAATAAAAATCCTTTCCTCGAAACGGTTAGCGGCATGGCCATATTTAGTTTAGCAGGTGAATTGGCACAGAAAAAAAGTAATGGCCCAGGAACCTTACAAATGAATTTGTATGACACGTTATACCATATATCTGCAGAAGAAATTCAAACAAATTTGAAAATCTCAGTTTATGAAGATTAATCCAACTTTTCCTTATCCTTTGTATTTAGTTATTTCTGAAAAAGATTGTACGCATCTTCATTGGTTAGATGTTGCAGAGCAAGCAATTATAGGTGGGGTTGATATCATTCAGCTTCGGGAAAAAAATTGCACTGTCAGCGAGTATATTTCAAAAGCTACAATATTAAAAAAAATTACGGACCACTACAATATCCCTTTGATTATTAACGATTCATTAGAAGTCGCAACCGCTGTTAACCCTTGGGGAATACATGTCGGGCAGTCAGATATATTACCTTCTGAAATTCACAAAAATGCACAAGCTCTAAAAAATATTGGTTGGTCTTTAGAAATTATCAAACAGTTGAATGATGATGAAATGAAATATGTACATCATTTAGGGGTAAGTCCAATATTTTCGACTCCAACAAAAACCAATACGATTACTGAATGGGGTTTTGAAGGATTAAAATTTTTGAAAACTAAAACATCAAAACCATTGATTGCAATTGGCGGAATTAATGAAAGTAATATTGCTAAAATCATACAAGCCGGTGCAGATAGTGTTGCAATTGTTTCTGCAATTTGCGGAAGCAAAAATCCAAAAAAATCTGCCCAAATTTTAAAACAAATTATTAACGAAAATGAATACCATCCAAAAAGCATATAGTGTCTTAACAATTGCCGGATTTGACGGAAGCGGTGGCGCTGGCATACAAGCTGATACCAAAACAATTTCCGCTCATGGCTGTTATGCAACAAATGTATTGACAGCCTTGCCTGTTCAAAATACACAAGGCGTACAAAATATTTACGAAATTCCTGCACAAGCAATTCGTGAACAAATTCAATCCATATTAGAGGATATTTATCCTGATGCAATAAAAATTGGAATGGTTCATAGTGTTGAATTGGTTCATATCATTTCAGAGGAATTAAAAAATTACAATAGACCGATTGTTTATGACCCTGTCATGGTTGCGACAAGTGGACATCGGTTAATCAAAGAAGAAACACTTGAAGCTTGCATAGAAAAGCTTTTTCCTTTGGCCACGCTTATCACGCCAAATCTTGATGAAGCAAGTATTTTGGTAAATCATAAAATTGATTCTGCTGAATTGATGCTTTCTTATGGAGAAACGATTTTAAATTTAGGTTGTCAGAATCTTTTATTAAAAGGCGGACATCTTCAGCAAGAAAAAATTATCAGTTATTTATTTCAAAAAGAACAACCTGTACAAAGTTATACCTCTCAAAAAATAGAGACAAAAAATACGCATGGTTCAGGCTGCACACTATCTTCTGCAATTGCGTGTAATTTAGCTTTGGGGGTTTCACTCACACAAAGTGTACAACTAGCACAAGAATATGTTGAACAAGCAATATTAGGAAGTAAAGACCTAACAATTGGAAAAGGAAATGGACCTCTTAATCATTTATTTAATCCACAAAAATTAAAAACCTATGACATTCACAACTAAAGCTTGGGAAACCATCGCGCCTATTTACAATGATATTCTAAATATGCCTTTTATAATTGAATTGCAAAATGGGTCATTACCAATAGAGAAATTTCAGTTTTACATGTTACAAGATGCAAAATATTTGGAACATTTTGGGCGAGTATTAGCTGCCATTGGATCAAAATCTGAAGACAATCAACAAGCCATTGACTTTTTCGAATTCGGAAAAAATGCATTAATTGTTGAACGTGCTTTACACGAATCCTATTTTGAGGATTTTGGATTATCGCAAAACATCATCATCGAAACACAACCTGTTTGTCACCATTATTCACATTTCTTAAAAAGTACAGCTGCATTCGAACCTATTGAAATTGCATTAGCTGCTGTTTTGCCTTGCTTTTGGATTTATAAAGAAGTTGGTGATGAAATCATCAAAAATCAAACAAAAGAAAATAATCCATATCAAAAATGGATTGAGACCTATAGTGGAGATGAATTTGGTGAAGGTGTAAAAAAAGCGAAAAGTTATGTTGATAAGATTGCAGAAGGAGCAACTGAAAAAATAAAAGAACAAATGCTAGAAGCTTTTGTCAAAGCAAGCGAATTAGAATTTCAGTTTTGGAATGCATCTTATGAAAATATCACATGGGAAAGAAAATAAATGCCATCTTTTTTGATTTTGATGGGGTAATCGTAAATAGTCAACAATTATGGGAGCTGATGTTTGATGAAGTCATTAAAATATATCGGTTGGATACGATATGTTTGGTAGAAAATGACGGAATGAATTTCACAACAAATGAAGCAATCCAATTGATGTTAGAAAATCAGCAACGCTTTACAAATCATTTGTACGAGGAAATAATCGATTGGACAGAAAAATTTTATGTCGAAAACTTTCATCAGTTTGTACAATTAAATGACCACGTTGCTGAGATGTTGGAACATTTAAAAGCCAATCAAATTCAAATTGTTCTTGTTTCCAATTCCTCTAGAAGACAAATTAAGTATGCTTTTCAACAATTAAAACTTCATTCCTATTTTGATCACACTATTTCAGCAGATGATGTTTCAAAAGGCAAACCAAATGCAGAACCTTATTTAAAAGCTTTATCATTATGCGAAAAGCAAAAGGAAAAAGTTTTAGTTATCGAAGATTCACTCACCGGAATTAATTCAGCAAAAGATGCTGGTTTAAATTATAAAATTTACAACAATTCAGATTTTTGTCTTCAGCCAAATTACATAGCTGATTTTAGGGAATTGATCAAAGAAATATAAACCTTACAAAAACAAAAAAATCCTTACTCAATAAAGAGTAAGGATTTAATATTTCTAAAGCTATTGGTAAATTACCAAGACGCTTTTTTAACACCTGGGATTAACCCTTCGTTCGCCATTTCGCGGAAAGTTACACGAGAGATCCCGAAAGTTCTCATGTATCCTCTTGGACGACCTGTTAATTTACAACGGTTGTGTAAACGTACAGGAGAAGCGTTTTTAGGTAATTTTTGTAATGCTTCGTAGTCACCAGCTTCTAATAAAGCTTGACGTTTCGCAGCATATTTAGCAACTAATGCTTCTCTTTTGCGCTCACGCGCTTTCATTGATTCTTTAGCCATGACTTCTTATTTTTCTTTAGTAAATGGTAATCCGAATTTAGATAATAAAGCTTTAGCTTCTTTATCTGTGTTCGCTGAAGTTACAAAGGTAATATCTAAACCTTGAATTTTCTTGATTTTATCAATATTAATTTCTGGGAAGATAATTTGTTCTTTGATACCTAAGTTATAGTTACCTCTACCGTCGAAACCTGTAGAAGAAATACCGCTAAAATCACGTACACGTGGTAAAGCTGCAGATACTAAACGGTCTAAGAATTCATACATTTTCTCACCACGTAAAGTTACTTTAGCCCCAATTGGCATTCCTTTACGTAATTTGAAAGCTGCTTCATCTTTCTTAGAAATTGTTCCTACTGCTTTTTGACCAGTGATTAATTCTAACTCTTCGATAGCGTAATCAACGATTTTTTTGTCAGCTGTAGCAGCACCTAAACCTTGAGATAAAACAATTTTCTCTAATTTAGGAACTTGCATAATAGATTTGTATCCGAACTCTTCTTTAAGAGCAGCTACAATCTCTTCTTTATATTTAACCTGCGGACGAGGTGTGTATGTTGTTGTACTCATTCTTAAATAGCTTTTCCTGATTTTTTAGCAATTCTTACTTTTTTCCCTCCTTCTTCTTTGATCGCTACTTTCGTTGCTTTCCCAGTTTCTGGATCTACTAAAGCCAATTTACATAAATAGATTTGAGCTTCTTTTTCAACAACTCCACCTTGTGGATTTTGTGCGCTTGGCTTTACACGTTTTTTTGCAATATTAACCCCTTCAACGATAGCTTTAGCTTTGTCAGGGAATACGCGTAACACAGTACCAGTTTGACCTTTGTTAGATCCTGATAAAACGACTACTTTGTCTCCTTTTTTAATTTTTAACTTTGCCATGTTGTTCTATTATAATACCTCTGGGGCTAATGATACAATTTTCATATATTCTTTATCACGTAACTCACGAGCAACTGGACCGAATACACGAGTACCACGCATTTCTCCTTGAGTGTTCAATAATACACATGCATTATCGTCGAAACGGATATATGAACCGTCTTTTCTACGAACTTCTTTTTTAGTTCTAACTACAACAGCTTTTGATACAGCACCTTTTTTAACGTTTCCTGAAGGTGTAGCTTCTTTGATCGCAACTACGATTTTGTCACCTACTGATGCGTATCTTCTTTTAGTACCACCTAAAACGCGGATTACTAATGCTTCACGAGCTCCTGTGTTATCTGCAACTTTTAATCTAGATTCTTGTTGTAACATAACTTATCTTATTTAGCTCTTTCAATGATTTCTACTAATCTCCATCTTTTGTTTTTAGACAAAGGACGAGTCTCCATGATACGCACTGTGTCACCTTCGTTACACTCGTTATTTTCGTCGTGCGCTGTATATTTCTTCGTTTTTAAAACGAATTTCCCATAGAATGGGTGCTTTTGCTTCTTAGTTTCAGCTACAACAATGGTTTTTTCCATTTTGTTTGATGTAACTAAACCTACTCTTTCTTTTCTTAATTTTCTTTCCATCAGTTACAGATTACTGTTATGATTGTTTTTCGTTTAACACGGTATTCAAACGAGCAATTGTTCTGCGTAAGTCTCTAATACCGATTGGATTTGCTACAGGAGAAACAGCGTTTGTCAATTTTAATTGATCGTAGTTCGCTTGTTCTTCAGCTATTTTAGCTTGTAACTCCTCAACACTTAGATTTCTAATATCTGCTGCTTTCATTTTTTCTTAATTTTTGAAATTATTAATTTTGGAAATCACGTGCAACGATAAACTTAGTCTTAACAGGTAACTTCTGAGCTGCTAAACGCAATGCTTCAGTTGCAACCTCTACTGGCACACCTCCTACTTCGAATAAGATACGACCTGGTTGTACAGGAGCTACCCAATATTCTGGTGCACCTTTACCTTTACCCATA
>NZ_DLJR01000049.1:2580-3218 GCF_002484365.1 Empedobacter sp. UBA7611 | reverse complement strand
GCTGTAATAAACGCTTCGTCTAAAGATTTGATCCCGAAAGTCCCGTAAGCTAATTGAGTTCCTCTGTGAGAAACACCTTTCATCTTACCTTTTTGGGTTTTTCTAAACTTTACTCTTCTCGGTGATAACATATCTACTTAATTCTTTATGTTAGTTGTTAAACTAAATTATCGCTTTCTATTATTAGATCTTTCACCTCCCTTTCTGTTGTTGTCAGATTTTTTTTGTTTTTTCTGTAATCCAACTAAAGGAGATAATTCTCTCTTACCATATACCTCACCTTTCATGATCCATACTTTGATCCCTAAACGACCATAAGTTGTATGAGCTTCTGAAATGTGGTAATCAATGTCTGCACGGAATGTAGACAAAGGAATACGTCCATCTTTATAAGTTTCAGAACGTGCCATCTCTGCACCGTTTAAACGACCAGAGATTTGAACTTTGATTCCTTCTGCGTTCATTCTCATTGCTGATTGAATTGCCATTTTAATAGCACGACGGTAAGAAATACGATTCTCAATTTGACGAGCGATACTATCACCTACTAAGATTGCATCTAATTCTGGTCTCTTAATTTCGAAGATATTAATTTGAACCTCTTTACCAGTGATTTTCTTTAACTCTTCTTTTAATTT
>NZ_DLJR01000049.1:0-2525 GCF_002484365.1 Empedobacter sp. UBA7611 | reverse complement strand
GCAATTTTATCACCGTAATCATTTCCACCGTACCAGTTAGAATCCCATCCTCTGATGATTCCTAAACGATTTCCGATTGGATTAGTTTTTTGTCCCATATTCTTAATCTTGTACTTTTTGTTTATCTTCTTTAGTTCCTAAAACCAAAGTTACATGGTTTGAACGTTTTCTGATTCTATGTGCTCTACCTTGAGGTGCAGTACGAATTCTTTTTAATTGACGTGCACTATCAACAGAGATTTCTTTTACATATAATCCAGCTTCTTCAACATCAGCTCCTTCGTTTTTGATTTGCCAGTTAGCGATAGCGCTTAATAACAATTTTTCTAAACGGATTGAAGCGTGGTTTTTAGTATATTTTAAAATACCTAAAGCTTTTTGAATTTCAACTCCACGGATAATATCTACTACTAATCTCATCTTACGAGGAGAAGTAGGAACATTATTTAATTTCGCAAAAGCTACCTGCTTGTTAGCTTCTTTGATTCTTTCGTTACTTAATCTTTTTCTAGATCCCATGGCCCTTTACTATTTTTTTCCTTTGTTTTTAGCTCCGGCATGACCTCTAAAAGTACGTGTAGGAGCGAACTCACCTAATTTATGACCTACCATATTCTCAGTAACATAAACAGGAATAAATTGCTTTCCGTTGTGTACTGCGATTGTTTGACCAACAAAATCAGGAGAAATCATTGATGCTCTTGACCATGTTTTGATCACGTTTTTGCTACCGCTTTCTACGTTAGCAAGAACTTTCTTTTCTAATTTATAGTGGATGAATGGTCCTTTTTTTAATGAACGTGCCATAAATTATTTTTTTCTTCTTTCAACAATATATTTGTTAGACGCTTTCTTCTTGTCACGAGTTTTGTAACCTTTCGCTGGAATACCGTTACGAGAACGAGGGATACCTCCTGTCGCACGACCTTCACCACCACCCATTGGGTGATCTACAGGGTTCATAACCATTGGTCTTGTTCTAGGACGACGACCTTGCCATCTTGAACGACCTGCTTTACCTGAAACTTCTAACTGGTGGTCTGTGTTAGAAACAACACCTACTGTTGCTTTACACTCCACTAAAATCATTCTCACTTCACCACTTGGTAACTTAACGATAGCATATTTACCATCACGAGCAACTAATTGCGCATAAGTACCAGCACTACGTGCCATAACAGCTCCTTGACCTGGACGTAACTCGATACAAGAGATTACAGTACCTAAAGGAATGTTTTTTAATTTCATTGCGTTACCTACCTCTGGCTCAACGTTATCACCTGAAACAATTACTTGTCCAGCTTTTAATCCGTTTTGCGCGATAATGTAACGTTTCTCACCATCTTCGTAAGATAATAAAGCGATGAATGCAGTTCTGTTTGGATCGTATTGTACAGATTCAACAGTTGCAGCACCTTCTTTATCACGTTTGAAGTCGATGATACGATATTTTTGTTTGTGTCCACCACCGATATAACGCATTGTCATTTTACCAGTGTTGTTACGTCCACCCGATTTAGATTTTCCTTCAACTAATGTCTTTTCTGGCTTAGCATTTTTATCTACTGCCGCAAATTCATTAACCACTCTAAAACGTTGTCCCGGGGTGATAGGTTTTAATTTTCTTACTGACATTTTTTAATTCTTAAATTATCCGAACAACTCTATTTCTTGACCTTCAGCTAAGCTAACGATCGCTTTTTTCAACTTATTTGTTTTTCCAGTTTGAAAACCTGTTTTTGTGTAACGAGTTTTTACTTTTGGAGCAGATACTAAAGTACTAACAGAAACTACAGATACACCGTAAGTTTTTTCTACAGCTTCTTTAATTTGAATTTTGTTAGCTTTTGTGTCTACATAAAACGAATATTGCCCTAACAACTCACTGTTATTAGTTGCTTTTTCTGAAATTACTGGTTTAATTATGATTCCCATTTTCTTCGTCTTATTTTGTTAAATTTTCTTGAACTGTTGCTAAAGAACCTTCTAAAAATACGATTTGAGAAGCATTGATTAAATCAAATACATTTAATTCCTCAGTTGTAACAACTTTAACTTTTTGTAAGTTACGAGAAGATAAATATACATTGCTATTAGATTCACCTAATACGAATAATGATTTTGTGTTCTCTAATCCTAAATCAGTTAAAACAGTTTTGAACTCTTTAGTTCTTGGAGCTTCGAAAGAAAAGTTTTCAACAACTTTGATTTCATTCTCAGCTAACTTTTGTGATAAAACTGATTTTTTAGCTAATCTCTTTTGTGCTTTGTTTAATTTGAAAGAGTAGTTTCTTGGACGTGGTCCGAAAACTCTACCTCCTCCTCTAAACACTGGAGATTTGATAGAACCAGCACGAGCTGTACCTGTTCCTTTTTGCTTTTTGATTTTACGAGTTGATCCCGCAATCTCAGCTCTTTCTTTTGCTTTGTGCGTTCCTTGGCGTTGAGCTGCTAAATATTGTTTAACTTCTAAGTACACTGTGTGTGTAGAAGGCTCAATTCCGAAAACTGCCTCGTCTAAAGAT
>NZ_DLJR01000020.1:0-14419 GCF_002484365.1 Empedobacter sp. UBA7611 | reverse complement strand
CGCTATTTCAGGACGGGACATTTAATGAAAATACAAAAGCCTTCTAAATCAGAAGGCTTTTTTTATTGTATCGTTAATTCTTCAATGCTTCAAAAATTTTATCTGCTATTTTGGGGTAATTACTTTCGTTTGTTAAGATTTTTCGGTCATCGTCATTTGTCAAATAACCGATTTCAATCATAATAATTGGAACTTGTGAATCTCGTAATATTTTAGAATTTGTTTCAACAATTCCTAAGTTTTCAAAACCTAAAGAACTTATACTTGTTCCAATTTTTTCGCCAAGTATTTTACATTCTTCGAAAGTAGGATTCAATGGAGAAAGGTGAATTTCTGTTCCTTTTTTCGAATCTTTTACATTATAATTTGCGTGAATTGATAAAACCAAATCAGGTTTTATTTCATTAATCATTTTCGCACGACTTGTATTGATAATTTGTTCGTCACCTTTTCTCAATAATACAAAATCAATATCTGTAAAAGGATTTTTTTCTTGAATAATTTCTGCAATTTTCAGCGCAATATCTTTTTCCTGAAATTCATCTTTTTTTACGCCAGTATCTGTTCCTCCATGTCCAGCGTCCAAAAGGATTACGCGCTTTGTAGAAAGTGTTTTATTTTCGATAAAATTTGTTTGTGCAAAAAGACCTGTTGTTAAAATTAAACAAAAGATCTGTAATAGTTTTTTCATGGTTGTTCAGATTAAATTGACCAACTTTAAGCAATAATTGTGCTTTTTTTTCTAAATAATTGGTTAAATAAATCTTTTTTTTAAAATAAACCTCGCGCTTTTATCTCTAAATATTTATTGATTAAGTTAATAGACAATTCTTGTGGTTCGCAATAAATGGTTAAAATCCCAAATTGATGCAAACGATTTATGATTAATTCTTTGTCGTAATTAAACTTTTCAGCAATTGTTTGATCATAAATGTCAGTTGTAGTTTTTGCTTTCTGATAATTTAATTTCTTCAATTCTGAATTTTTAAAAAGAATCAAAACAACAACATGTGATTTTTTAATCAATTTTAGATAAGGTAATTGACGTTCCAAACCATCAATTGTTTCAAAATTGGTATAAATAAATAAAAGCGATCGTTGCGTTAATTTTCGTTTGATATAGGCATACAATTGTCCAA
This sequence comes from Empedobacter sp. UBA7611, assembly GCF_002484365.1. NCBI lineage: Bacteria > Pseudomonadati > Bacteroidota > Flavobacteriia > Flavobacteriales > Weeksellaceae > Empedobacter > Empedobacter sp. UBA7611. The sequence goes on along the minus strand of NZ_DLJR01000020.1, from coordinate 13,280 downwards.
AATCACTTTCCAAAAAATCAGTTTGTACATTGTATAATTTCTCCAAAATCAATTGCATTTGATGATTTTTTCTATCCGCAACAACGTGATCTTGAATTCTTTTATTAAATGTTATTAAACCTGCTTTTTCATTTTTTTGAAGTGAAATATTTGCGACAACTAAGCTAGAATTGATTGAATAATCCAACAATTTTAAACCATCAAAAGGCATTCGCATCGTTCTCCCTAAGTCAATTAACGAATAAACAGGCTGCGATTTTTCTTCCTGAAATTGATTGACCATCAGTCGATTTGCTTTTGCCGTTGCTTTCCAATTGATTAAACGATATTCGTCACCAATCGTATAATTTTTTATATTTTCAAATTCTGTATTTGTTCCAATTTTTCGAATCCTTTTCATTCCAAATTGATTCTGTAACTGAGCGGTAGAATATAATTGAAACTGTTTTAATTGCAAATAAGAAGGATAACAAGCAATCGAAATTGGTTCGTTTATTTTGATCTTTTTCTCAATCAATCCAAAAACAGAAATAAATACATTTGTTAATCCAAATTTATATGAACCTCGTTCTGTTGGTCGAATTTTGAAATCAAATTTAGTATTTTGACTACTTTTAAATCGTTTTCTAAACTGAAAATCTCTTAATTGTAATTGAACAGGAAACTCTTCTATAATCCTTACATTTAGAGGGAATTGATAATGATTTGTTACGAAAAGTTCCAATTCATTTTCATCACCATTTGAAAGTCGTTCTGGATAATTTCGAAGAACTTCAATGGAAGTTTTAGGAGTATAAATCAAAAATATTTCGACAATAACACTGACGATAAAGACAAGTGTCAAAATCTTTGCAATAATGTAAATAGGAGGTAGAAAAAATGCAATCACATAACAAAATGCAATGAATAATCCCGCATAAAAAAAGCGATTGGTAAGAAATAAGCTTCTGAAAAATTTCATTAACGAGGAATTTCTACGCGATCAATAATTTGCTGAATAATATGTTGTGTTGTAAAACCTTCCATCTCTTTTTCAGGAACCATCACAACGCGGTGTCCCAAAATTGTATGCGCAATTTGCTTGATATCTTCTGGAATCACAAAATCGCGTCCATTCACCGCTGCATTTGATTTTGCAGCATCTAAAATCGCGATAGAAGCACGTGGCGATGCACCAATATACAAGGTTTGATCGATTCTGGTTTGATGAACAATTGTCGCAATATACGTAATCAACGCTTCGTGTACGAAAACTGATTTTATGCGATCTTGGAACTCAATAATTTCATTTCCTGAAATTACTTTTTCTACCAACGTTTCTTTGTCAATATTCTTGCGTTCTTGTTGTTCTTTCAATAATTCAATTTCACTTTCTAACGAAGGATATTTGACATAAATCTTAAACATAAAACGATCCAATTGCGCTTCAGGTAAGCGATATGTTCCTTCTTGTTCAATTGGATTTTGAGTTGCAAAAACCAAAAAAGGAGCTTGCAAAGGATAAGTTGTTCCATCAACTGTTACTTGTCTTTCTGACATCGATTCGAATAAAGCCGCTTGAGTTTTTGCAGGCGAACGGTTAATCTCATCAATTAAAATAATATTCGAAAAAATTGGTCCTTTTTTGAACTCAAATTCATTGATTTTAGAATTTAAAATAGACGTTCCAATCACATCAGAAGGCATTAAATCTGGCGTAAACTGAATTCTACTAAAACCAGAATCTATCGTTTTTGCCAACAATTTTGCCATCATTGTTTTGGCAACTCCAGGCAAACCTTCTATCAGAGAATGTCCGTTAGAAAGCAAAGCCAAAATTAATTGATCGATAATATCATCTTGTCCGACAATTACCTTTTTCAATTCATTTTTTACAGTTTGCATTTTATGTTGTACATCCGAAAAATCGACTCTATTTTCGAATGGTTGATATGTATTTTCGCTCATTAGATATTTGCTTTTTGTTTATAGTTTTCGATGATTTGATACACAATTTTCAAATCGTGTTCATTTGGTTGATTTTTTTGATAAATATTTTTCAGAATCGTGAATTTTTCAAGACATTCTTCTTGGCTCAAATTTGCTTTTTGTGCAACAATTTCAATGAATTGTTTGTTTGTAATATCGTCTGTTTCGATTAAAAATGTTTTTCTCAATTTGTATAAAAAATAATCGATTTTCTTTGAAACAATGTCTTTTACTTCGCCATTTTCTTGGTATAAAGAGGAAATTGTCTTAGCAAATTCGACGGTATGATTTTCTTCTTTGGTATAAATTGGAATGATGCGTTGTTCGCGTTTGCTTCTAAAAATTAAAAAGAAGAAAAGTAAAACCAATAACGTAATCCAAGCAGCTTTTAGAGCTGGTTCGCTCATTATGAAACGCATCATTGATGAACTTCCTGCATAAGTTTTCGAGGTATTGTACCAAAAAATAGTTTTCCCTTTCAGTGGTTCTAAAACTGATTTAGCATAGAAATAACTGTCTTCATTTAATAAATAATAATTGGTAAAATAAATCGGTTCTGCGTGATATAAATAATAACCTTTATAATTTTTTGGTTTGATTTTTAAATAATTTGGGTAAGCCTTATCTTTATAAGTAATTGTTCCAAAAATTTCAGAATCATTTGTGATGTCGCTAAAATAATGATGTTCGATTTCTTTTTTCTTCTTTATTTTGAACAATTTATTTGTTCTAAGCTCAAAATGATCATTAATATTTATTGTCTGATTGTACAAGATATTCTCTTCAGATTCCGTAGAATCAGTTGTTGGCGTATCTGTAGAATACGTTTCTTCGTTAATATCTTCTTTTCCATTTGTGTCATCACCAAAATTGTCATAATAATCTGCAATCATCACAATTCCACCATTTTCGGCAATTTTGCTCAATAAATTTTTAGAAACTGTATCAAAATAAATTTCAGAACCGAGCACAACAACTGCATAATCTTTTGCTTTTTTAGGATCAATTTTTAATTCAGAAAGTTTTTCCAAATCTTTCATTTTCCCATTAGATAACTTCCCAAGTTCTTCGTGCATAATAAATAATCCGTACGGATCTTTACTATTTTGATAAAGGCTTACATTCCATGATTTAGGAAGCTTATAACGAAGTTTTGAGAAAGAAAATATAAAAATTCCGATCAATAAAATAGCGCCTAATAGAATACCTAATTTCTTTTTCATGAGGCTAAATATTGGTTAAACTGATTGAAATTTGTCTTGAATTCGTGGTATTTATTTTCATCAATTTTAAATTCTCCAAACCAAACTTGATTGAAAATTTTAGTATTTTGATTGAATAAAATCTTTGATTTTTCGTCTTTTATTTGATTGATAAATTGTTGATTTGTTTTCTTCGGATCCCATTCAATCCAACCTTTTTTATCTAAATTTTGTAGATTTTGATAATGCAAATAACGAATTGCTAAAGCAAAATTTTGTTCTGTTTCTGCTTTATTGATTAATGAATTCAAATTAACTTCGGCTAAATTTTCTTCGATAAAATCAAAATCAGATTCGTCATATAATTTTTTCGAATTTCGTTTAAGAATTCCACCATTTTTGTAAATACGTGTGGCAAGAAAAATTAAGAATAATCCAATTACAAAATAGAAAATGATTTCCCAAGGTAAATAAGAGAGAAATCTAAAAATACCTTCGATTATTTTTGAGAAAAAGCCAGGTTCGAATTCTTTTTTAGGTTTTGGAACATCATTATAATCAAATTCTTTTCCAGCATATTTTTCTTTGAATGCTTTAAATTCTGCTGTTTTTTCTTGTGCAAAAACAACGAATTGAATCAATAATAATGTAAATGTAAAAAATAGTCTAAATTGTTTCATTCGATTCTAAAGTTTGATTGAACGAAAAAGTTTTTTGTCTATTTTTTTGAATCGGATAAATGATGTAATACCAAATAATTAAGATTAATGAAAGGATTATTACCAATAAACTCAATACAATATTAACTTCATATAAACGCGTAATAAAACCTTCGATAAATCCAGCTATAATAAACATTGGAACAGTGCTTAATAAAATCATTACCGCTTCTTTTGCTTTGATTGTGAGTGATTTTTTTCGCGATAAAGTTTTTGGAAACATAAAGCCATTTCCAAGCATTAATCCGCAAGCTCCAGCTATAATAATCACCGAAATTTCGATTGTTCCATGCATCCAAATTGCTGACATTGCCTTTCCCAAAACGCCTTCTTTGAAAAACATATAATGAAATGCACCTAACATAATTCCGTTCGAAAATAGAATATATCCTGATCCAATACTGAAAAATAATCCTAATGTAAAAGCAAAAAAAGCAACACGAATATTGTTGATGGTTATAGCTAATGTAGAACCAGTCTGACTTCCTGATTTGTAAATTGCTGCAGGATCGCCTTTTTTGATGTTCATTAATGTTTCGTCTACATATTGATTCCCTAAAATTAATCGTGTGAAATCGGGATCGAAATGCGATGATAAAACACCAATTAAAACTGCTAAAGCAAAAATCAAGAATGAATACAACAACATTTTGTGATTTTTGTAGACTACATTTGGCACATCTTCTTTGAAAAATTGCACAAATTGATTCCCAGAAGTTCGTTGATCTTTGTAAATTGACTGATGTGCAAATAAAGCTAACTCGTTCAAATAATCTTTTGTCTTACTTTTTGGGTAATAAGTTTGAGCAAACGCCAAATCATTTGTAATTTCGATGTAGTTTTTTGCTAAAATATCTGGATGAACATCAATTTTATTTTTCAAATTATGTTCAATATCAGACCATTTCGCCTTATTTTTATCAATAAAATGCGCTTCTCTCATAGTAGAGTAGTTGTTAGTGAACCAAATATATGAATAAACTTTTAGTCAATACACCACAAAACGTGCAAATTGCTTATAATATTGCGCCACTTGGAAAACGTTTGCTTGCTTATATTATTGATATGATTATTCGTATCATATTAGTTTATGGTATGTTCTATTTTTCGGAGTTAATTCCGAATAGAGACGAATGGTTTCGAATGGGAATTTATAGTATAATAGGTTTTATATTTTTTCTTTATCCTTTGATTTTAGAGATTTTGATGAAAGGGCAAACTGTTGGAAAATGGATTATGAAGATTCGTGTAATACGAATGGATGGAAATCGTGCCAATAATTTCGATTATTTCTTACGTTGGGTGATTGGTATTGTAGAATTGTTTTTATTCTTGGGATTGATTGCGTTGATTACAATGATTATCAATAAAAATGGTCAACGTTTAGGTGATATTGTTGCGAATACATGTTTGATTGATTTGAATCCGAAATTAGATTTATCACAAACTATTTTCGCTGAAGTTTCTGAAACCTATAAAATTCGTTTTCCCGAAGTTTATCGCTTGTCTGATCGTGATATTAATATTGTAAAAGAAAATTTTACGTCTGCATTGAACAATAATAATTATGATATTTTATTAAAATTAACGCGAAAACTGGAGGAAATAATGGAGGTGAAAAGTGATGGTTTAGGGAATATTGATTTTATTCAAGTGGTGATTCAGGATCATTATCATTACCACAAAGACAAGTAAACAATATCTTTGCAAAAAATAAAGAATAAAATGAATTGTCCTTGTTGTTCTGGAAAAGAATATGCAACTTGTTGTGAACCTTTTCATTTAAATAAAGAATTGCCAAAAACTCCCGAAGAGTTGATGCGCTCTCGTTACGCTGCTTTTGCAATGGTTTTGCCTGAATATTTAGTTGATACAACACATTCTTCTACACAAAAAGATAATGATTTTAGTGATATCGAAGAGTGGGCTAAATCGAATAAATGGTTAAAGTTAGAAATTGTTTTTGCAAAAGCTAATAAAGTTCGATTTAGAGCTTATTATCAAGATAAACAAGGCGAAATCTACGAACATGACGAGCTTTCTACATTTGTGCAAGAGAATGGCAAATGGTTTTATGTAGATGGAGAGTTTTATTGATTCTAAAAATAAATTCGGAAAAATGTCTTTTCGAGCGAAGTCGAAAAATCTAAAAAATGTTTTTTTTTGAGTAATTACATTTACAATTTCTTCAATTTGTCATGAATTTCTGTATCATAGATTTCTAAAAAGACTTCATCATAAGCATCTTGATTTTTATAATTATTTCTGATTAAATCTAAGCTTTTATTGTAATTTATTTTTGCAGAATCTTTTTGATTAGTAAGTCGGAATGTTTCGGCTTTATAGTAATAGGCTTCCGCAATATTTTTATCCAAACCGATTGTTTTATTGTAAAAATCTAAAGCTTTTGAATAATTTTTTCGATCAGCTTCAATTTTTCCACGATAAGTGTACATTCTTGGATAAATATTATCGGGATTTTTTTCGGATGCAATAAATTTATCATAATAAACAATCGCGGAATCGTAATTTCCTAAACCTTGATAAGACAACCCCATCAAATAATAAATATTTTCTCCCCAAGGATATTCTACAACATTAGACAATTTATCCAAACGATGAAAATCTATTAATGAATTTTCGTAATCTCTCAATCTTGTTTGTTTTATCCATCCAGAATAACCCAAATAATCTCTTGGATTCATCTCTATTACTTTTTTTAAGCGACGCATTCCTTCTTCATTTTCACCAGCTTTATTATAGGCAACTGAAGATTCCCATAAAATTTTTTCGTTTTTTGGATTCGTTTTGATTAAATAATCTAACATATATGCTGAATAATAACTTCCTTGCGGACCAGCAGCTAAGTCAAATTTTGTTTTTAATGGAGAGAAAAAATATAAATAGAAACAAAATAAACAATAAATAAAAATAGGAATTGCTATGATTAATTTAATCGTACCAAAAATAATTCGCCATGTTTTTGACTTAAAAAATGTCTTCAACTTTCCCATCTTTTAATTTTATTTGAATTTGATAATAAGAATCTTCATTTTTTCCGTTCCAATCTTTTAATTGCTGAACAATAGCAACAATTTTCTTTTGCAAATCATCAGAAATTTCAACCTTTTTATAATCTTGGTCAACTGCTTTAATTCTGAAATAACCAATTTCGTTTTTACAATTAATTACAAAACGTACATTTATATTTCCAGAAAAATTAGGAAATTTTAATTGATGAATTGGTTCAGAAATTACCTTACGAATGCCATAACGCTCTGTTTTGTAACCTGCGTCAGTACTATAATATTGATAAATCATAGAAGAACAAGGCTCGAAAGAAGTGCCTTTATCAATAATTTCTTTTTTATCAATTCTTCCAACTTTTGTTTTTAAAGAAAAGTAAAAAAGTACAGCTAAAAATGAAGCTGCAATAATAGTTAAATAGACAAAATAATTAATGTATTTCATTCTGTCTAAGATATGTAAACTTTTTGCATAAAAAAACTCAATCCATTGAATTGAGTTTTTTGTTTTCTATTTAAAATATTGTTCTGCTTCTAACACGCTTTCTGGTCGACCAACATCGATTAAAATTCCGCCAGAATGATCAAAACCAATGATAGATTCAGTTTGCATTAAATCCATATAGACTTTCATAATAGAAAATTTACCTTTCTCCGTAATTTTATAAAATAAAGTAGGAGAAATAACATGAATTCCACTAAAAGCTAAATCTTTGCAATTGTCTAAAGAATCTACAGCTTTTATTTCTTCTTCCGTTTTCAGATTTCGCCAACCTTTTAACTCATTTTGTTCATTGAAAAATAGTTTACGAGACGAATTTCGATTAGAAACTGCTAACGTTACTAACGCTTTGTTTTCTTGATGTGCTTTGATAAATTTATCAAGATTTAGATCTGTTAAAATGTCCACATTCATCACCAAAAAATCTTCCTCGAAATTAGCTTTTGCTTTAACCAAACCACCACCAGTTTCAAGAACTTGATCTGTTTCATCTGAAATAGTAATTTCAATTCCGAAATAATTATTATCTTCTAAAAACTCAATGATTTGATCTGCAAAATGATGCACGTTAATCACGATTTCATTAATTCCGAAAGATTTCAAATATTCTATATTTCGTTGCAAAAGAGGTTTTCCATTTACAACTGCTAAAGCTTTGGGATGGTTGTCAGTAAATGGTTTTAAACGAGTCCCAAGACCCGCTGCAAAAATCATTGCTTTCATATTAATACGCCTCGTTTATCCAATTTTTTTCTTCTTGCACAATATGATGTAACGTAACTTGCGCTTCTGGAAATTTCTCTTGAATATGTTTTGCAGTCGCATCAGCAGAATAAACTGATCGATGTTGTCCGCCTGTGCAACCAAAATTAATTTCTAAATTCTCGAAACCTCGTTGCAAATAATCTTCGATCGAAATGTCAATAATTTGAAAAACACCTTCTAAAAAAACTGCAATTTTAGTTTCTGTTTCCAAGTATTTTTTAACCTCTTCGTCGCGCCCTGTTTGTGTTTTATATGCCTGAATTCGACCTGGATTTAGAATTCCACGACAATCAAAAACGAAACCACCACCATTTCCAGTTGGATCGGTTGGAATTCCTTTTTTATACGAAAAACTACGAACGTTGATATTTAATTTAGCCATTTATTTTATGATTTATGCGTTCTAACGTTTCTGGAAGAACAAGGATTTTTATAATATGTTTTAATTCTGGATAATTTTGTAATATAGGATAATCGATTATTGATTCTAAGTTTTTAAGCCCAAATGAAATACTTTCTAAAAAGTGTTTTTTACGTTCAATAATTCCTCTCAAACCATAGGTTCCTAAAACTTGTAAAAGTCGAGCAACTACACAATATTCGTACGATTGACGAAAATCTATTGGAACTAAAGTTGGAATTTGTTTGGTTAATTCTTGGTAATAAAATTCGTATAATTCTTTTTTAAATTCAAATGGTAAATTGGCTTTTGCTTGCCAAATTAACGAAACCAAATCATAGACAACAGGTCCATATAAACCGCCTTGATAATCGATAAAATAAGGTTCGTTTTGATGAATCATAATGTTGCGCGTTTGGAAATCTCTGAACACAAAACCTTGTGGCGAAAGTTTATCAAATTGAGACGCAAAACGATCAAAATCTTTGATTAATTTTCCTGCATTGTAATCAATTCCTAAGACATCTAAAAAGTAAAAATTAAACTGAAATAAATCTCTTAAAATTAATGTTTTATCTAATTTTGGATACGAAAAAGTATGATTAAAATCGATTTTAGTTGCACCTTGAATTTGAGCAATTGCTAATTTTTCTAATGTCTTAAAATAATAAGGTTTTGCTTTTTCGAAATCATTCAAGACAATATTCATCAGTGTTTCGTCTCCTAAATCTGTTTGAACATAGGTTGCAAAATCTTCTGAAACTGAAACAATTTCTGGAATATTATTGATGACTTTTTTTAAATCTAAAGAGAACTGAATAAATACTTTATTTTCTTCAATATTAGAGCTTTCAGCCAAAATATACGACTGATTTTGATCAAAAAATCTCGAATAAACTCGAGCTGAACCTCCTCCTGAAAGTTGAGTTAAACTTTCAATTGCTTTTTGAGTAAAGTTTTCTTGCAAAAATTGAGCTGTAGTATCGTTCATCAGAATATTTTGCGAAAGTTACGCATATCAAAAATGATTTAAAAATATTTGTTTGCTGTAACTTTTTTCAAAATGCTGCATCTATTTAGTAAAACAGAAACTAATATGAAAAAAATAGCACTTATTATCGCAATGATTTCGTTACAATCATGTATTACAGTAAAAGTTAATGCAGATGTTGACTCGAATAATTTTTATAGAAAAGTGGATAATCCAAATATCAAATCGCAAGGAACTTTTTTTGACAAAGGAGTTGGAGATTCGAAATGGTCGAATTCGAATGGTGATAATTGGACAAAAGCGAAATTTGAAGATGCTTCTGGAACGAGTTATATTAAGTTAAATATATCGAAAAGCTTAACTGCTAATTTTCATTCGAATATCAAATTAGAAGGCGAAATGATGTTTGAAATTGTCGATCAAAATAATGAAGTTGTGTTTAATCGTCAACTTACAAATTCGAAAGAAGAAAATTTTACAGTTGATTTAGCAAAAGGTGATTATCAAGTTCGTTGGAATTCTACGAATGCAACTGGAAGTTATTTTTTGGAATGGAAACAAGATAAATAACATAAATTTTAGCATATTTTTTGGTCGGTCGATTATTTTTTTGATGTATTTTTAGAAAGATTTTAAATAAGTAATTATGTCTTTAATAGATGATTTGAAATGGCGTTACGCCACAAAAAAATATGATCCGTCTTTGATTGTTGAAGAAGAAGACGTTAAAAAAATTGTTGAAGCCGCTCGTTTAGCGCCAACTTCATCAGGTTTGCAACAGTTCAGAATTTTGGTTATTAAAAACAAAGAATTGCAACAAAAAATTGTTCCAATTGCCTATGATCAGCAAGCGATTGTAGATTGTTCGCATTTATTGGTTTTTGTAGCTTGGGATCGTTACACAGAAGATCGTATTGATGCAATTTACGATTATACAACGGATGAGAGAGATTTGCCAAGAGGTCGTTTTGGTTCATATACAGATAAATTGAAAGGAATTTATTTGCCTCAAACTTCTGAAGAAAATTTTGCACATACTGCTCGTCAAGCCTACATTGGATTAGGTTTTGCGCTTGCTCAAGCTGCAGAATTGAAAATTGATAGTACGCCAATGGAAGGTTTTGATAATGCTGAATTAGATGATTTGCTTGATTTGAAAGAAAAAGGAATGCGAAGTGTTTTGATGCTTCCTTTGGGATACCGAGATAGTGAAGATTGGTTAGCGCCAATGAAAAAAGTTAGAAATCCGATGAAGGATTTTGCAACGAAATTATATGAATAACAAAAAAGCTTTCTCAGATCTGAGAAAGCTTTTTTGTTCAACAATATTTTGAGCTTTTTTATTTTAACCTACTTTAACTTACAAATCGTAACATTTTTTTTTAAATTTGTTTAAAATAGTACGCAATGAAATATTTATTCATCGGATTTTTAGGGCTATTTATAGCTTGTAATGCGCAAGAAACTAAGAAAGTTTCTAAAAAGCAAACCATTCATCAAACAACAAAAACACCTCAAAAAGTGAACAAAATTTACGATTATACATTCAAAGATATCAATGATGACGATTTTAATTTCGCGGATTTGAAAGGAAAGAAAATCTTAATTCTTAACACAGCTTCAAAATGTGGTTACACACCTCAATATGATGCTTTAGAAAAATTGTATCAAGAATATAAAGATCAAGGTTTAGTTATTGTTGGATTTCCTTCAGACAATTTTGGAGGTCAGGAATTTGACAACAATGAAGAAATTGCAAGTTTTTGTAAATTAAATTATGGCGTAACTTTTCCTTTGATGTCAAAAAGTGATGTAATTGGAAAAAATCAAAATGAAATTTTCAAATTCTTAACAAAAAAATCATTGAACGGAAAATCTGATAATGATGTAAAATGGAATTTTACGAAATTTTTGATTAACGAAGACGGAACTTTAGAGGCTTCTTATCCATCAAAAGTAACTCCAGATTCAAAAGAAATAATAGATTGGTTAAATAAATAGTAAATGAAGTTAGATATTCTTGCAATTGGAGCTCATCCTGATGACGTAGAATTGGGATGTGGAGGAACACTTGCAAAAGAAATTAAAAACGGTAAAACAGTTGGTATTCTCGATTTAACAAAAGGAGAATTGGGAACTCGTGGTACTGATGAAACGCGCCGTGTAGAAGCAAATGATGCCAAAAACATTTTGGGAGTTGCTGTAAGAGAAAATCTTGGAATTCCTGATGGTTTTTTCTTGAATGATAAAGAAAATCAATTGAAAATTGTCGAAATCATTCGCAAATATCAACCTGATATTATTTTGAGTAATGCACCTCACGATCGCCATCCAGATCATGGAAAAGGTTCAGATTTAGTGAATACTGCTATTTTCTTATCGGGTTTACCAAAAATTGATAATGGATTACCAGCTTGGCGTCCAAAAAAGCACTTCCACTACATTCAATGGTTGCCTTTAGAACCTCATTTTGTAATTGATATTTCTGGTTTTGTTGATACAAAAGTGGAAGCTTGCATGGCGTATAAAACGCAATTTTTTGATCCAAATTCGAGCGAACCTCAAACACCAATTTCATCGAAGAATTTTACAGATTCTATCCGATATCGTGCATATGATTTAGGAAGATTAATCGGAACTGAAGGTGGAGAAGGATTTATTTCGCGAAGTTATATTGGCGTAAATAATTTAGATTCTTTAATTTAGAAATAAAGGTGTAAAAAACCTTTATTTTTTTGTCAAAATTATTTGCAAGTACCGATTAATAGGCTATATTTGCAGTCCAATTGAGAGATTAAATAAAAGTTAATTTCGCAATAAAAATGGTGATTGTAGCTCAGTTGGTTAGAGCGCCGGATTGTGGTTCCGGAGGTCGTGGGTTCGAGACCCATCATTCACCCTAAAACTTTAGAATTAGTTTCAAAAGAAATTCAAACCAAATGGTGATTGTAGCTCAGTTGGTTAGAGCGCCGGATTGTGGTTCCGGAGGTCGTGGGTTCGAGACCCATCATTCACCCACATTAAATCTCAATTTCAATAGAAGTTGAGATTTTTTTTATTTAATAATTTAATGTTATTTTTATTAAAATCTTAATAATTTACATGATATTATTCTCTATTTTATTATTAATAGTAGTTCCTGTACTCTTTTTTATCTATTATGCAATTGAAGATTATAGAGATGGAAATAAAGAGAAACTATACATTTTTCTAATTCTTTCTTCTCTATTATTAATATTTATATTATTCTTATATAATGTAGATGATAGTCCTAAAGACGGAGATAACACTGAACTTACAACATCATTTTCTCCAACCAAAGAAGAAATCTACAAAATACAATTTGGTAATTTTCCAGACTCTACAAATATAAAAGTATTAGAAGCTCATTATTGGGAGTCTGCACATTGGTCTTATGAATACAAAACATTTTTAAAATTAAACGTAAAAAAAGAATGGATAGATAAACAAATTGTAAAAAAACAATTAAAAATCTATTCCAAAAAAGACCCATTACCAGAACTAAACAATCCACCAAATTGGTTCACCCCTTCTAAAAATCATATAATATATTTATCAGCTCAAAGAGGTCAATCAAATTATAGAATTTATTATGACTCAATTTCAAAAGAAGTTTTATATTTTGATATGCAACTATAAATAGTTATTCAAAATGAAAAAATATATTGTAATCTTCCCTAAAAACC
>NZ_DLJR01000061.1:0-46798 GCF_002484365.1 Empedobacter sp. UBA7611 | reverse complement strand
CACACTTTAAGAGACAGTCCTATTTATTAAAAATACTACTGTTTATACAGCTTTAGATTATTATTTCGAACATATTATGGTTATTATTATTTTACTTTTAGACTTGGAGATAAATAAAAAATAGATTTAAAAATTTCCTTTAATTTATAAACTACTTCTTTTTCATACTTTTTGGGAACCATGATGCAATCATGTATTGTTATTACAGTAATCTTCTTAAATTTTTTCTTAATAGTAGGAACAACTTTGTATAACATTATATGTGCTTCTAAATGAAATAAAAAGTGTGCTAGCATTTTATTGCAATCTACTAGTGGTTGATAACCAAAATTTGAAATCCAAAATTGATTCTCCTTCATTTTATATACAAGATAATAGAAATTAGGAAAAAAGTTCTTGATGTGATTCTCAATTAATGGTTTTGATTTGTTTTTACAAAAAAAATAGCTTAAAATATCTTTCTTATTTAAATTAGAATCTCCAATAACTAATTCATAAAATCTATTTTCAATGATTGAAATAAGAATCTTAGAAGCTTCTGATATGAACTTTTCCTTTGATTCTCCTTCAAGAGATTCTAAAGCAATTTTAAATAACTTTCTATAATTAATTAAGTCATCATTTAAATTATTTATTTCATAATTTTCATCTAATTTTAAAAAACACATTATTAATAAGTACGGAATACAAGAGGAAATGTCAATTTCTGCAAAATCTTCATCGTTATGATTTCTCAACAAGATTCTGTGAATACTTCTCATATTAGTTATATTATGATGAAGCCGACCATCAGTGTTTTTGTTAAAACTCATCCATTTCTTTCCATTGTAAAAATCAAAGAGATTTACAAGTGAGATATATTCATTTATTATATTATTATTCGAAACTTTGGAGTCCAGATTATCTAGTTTAACAATAATTTTTTCAAGACTTTCATTAGTATATTTCTCTAAGTAATATAAATAAAAATCATTTGGTAATTTTTCTAGAAGATTTTCAAAAGTGAGAATATCATTATTATCTATGCATGAAATAATATTGGTAATCTTTGTTGTTGCTTCTAATATTAAATTAGATATAAGAAATTTTACTTCTCCTTTAGAAAAGGCAGCTTCTTTATCATAGCTCATATTTAAGAACAATTTATTTTTGAATATGGATTCATTTAAATCATTATGAATATTAAGAAATGTTAATACTTCTAACGGTTTGAATTTAGATGAAATATAATTTTTTTCTTCAATTGGATTAAATGAATAATAATAATCCTCTGTTTTATTAGTTGAATAGAATAGATTAATCAACTTGTCATTATTTCTATCTAATTTATTTATTAGATCGTCAATTATTTCGAAGTTAATCTCTAAATCAATATTCAATTGTTTATTGTATATGTCCCAAAAAACATCTATTATTGATTTATAATGATTTTCATTTAATAGGATATTATACATTTCAAAAATTAAATATCTGATTTCATCAAAATTTTCATATTCTTTCTGTTTAAGATATATACAATCATATTTTAACCTTTCTTCTAATTCTGAATTGTTAAAGTAATTCATTGAAAATGAATATATAGATGGATCTTCCAATCTATAAATTTTAAGCATATTTGCCATAATTTATTTTTTTTAATTTACACTTAATGTGTGTTTTATAATTTGTCACTTTTACAAAAAATAGTGATAAGCTTTTAAACTAATAAAGAGATGTAACACAAGCTTTATATATTTTTGTAATACCTTTAGTTTTACTTTTTAAGCATAGATCTGCTGTCCATAAATCGAAATGATTTGGATAATTTTTATTCTAAAAAAATGGATTAAAATGTTTTTAACACCTATGATGAGGTATTAGTTTAGCTTGTTATTGAGAAGTTTATTCTCAATTTCTGATCGCAAATAATATCTTTTATTACCTAATCCGTATTGTGCAATCAAGCCTTTGTTTGTCCAACGATGAAGTGTACTTAGGTCAATTTTTAATATTCTAGCTGTTTCTTCTCTTGTAAGAAATTCAATTTCCATTTTAAGAATTTCTTTTTGTTGGTTAATAGTTTTTTCGATTATTGTTTTAATCTGAATAATAAGATTATCTGCATCTACATTGTAGAGTGTCAATGTGTTTTTCATACATGTTGTATTTTGTTGATGCAAAGATTTTACAAAATAAATTGAGGAAATAGTAAATCTATTTCCTCATTATTTCCTTTTTGTTAATTGGCTAGTTATCAGTGTTTTTTAAGAAAGTACCAATTTTCTCTTTATTGCGTTTTTCTTTCAGTTCATTAGATTTAGTATTTTTAAGTTTTAATATATAATTATTAAACCATTCATTTTCTTCATCTGAAAGTTTAATATTTTTATTATTATCAACTGTTTTATAACTTGATCCTATTAAATCAGCAAATAAATCATTAATTTGAAAATCTTTTAAATTAAACTCTTTGATTTTTTCTAATGCTTTTGATATATCATTTTTACCTATATATTCCAAGAATGTACTTTCGTATTGGTGACCAGTAATTGCTATTAATAATGAAGTAGGAAAGTTAGGATGTCCATAAAAATTACTAGCAAATGATCTTCTACATATATATATGGCTTGATGCTGCTTTATATAAAGGTATTAGTTTTACATAATTTCTTTTATCATCGACATCATATTCTTTAGCAGAAACCATCCTGTTAATTTCGGCATTCTTAAGTAGCTTTTTTAGATTTACATTAAATATTGTAGAATTAGAGCTAGAATTAGAGCTAGAATTAGAGCTAAATAACGGAGGAAAACCATTATGTTTATCAATAATATTTTTAACAATAGGATGTACTGGTATAGCGACTCTTTTTTTAGTTTTTATTTGAGTAATTTCGATTATCTCATATTCAATACCACTATTATCTTTATAGTTTCGAATACAATTTTTATCGAACCTCATAAAATCGCTGATTCGTTGCCCAGTAAAAGCCCCTATTAGTAACCAATTTCTTGTATTTTCAAGTGTTTTATCATTTAACTCTAAATTATTTAACTTGTCTAATTCATCAAAATTAAGAAAAATGACATCACCTTCTTTATGCTTTTTGATTGTAAAATGAATCTGAGGATTTGTTTCATAGCCGTTATTTCTGGCATCGTAAATAATTGTTTTAAGATTTTTGATTACTCTCCTAATGGTTGATTTCATTAATTTTTTGTAATTGAAAAGAAATGCTTCAAAATTTTGAAAGAAATCTTTATTGCAATCAATAATATCTAGCTCTTTTTCGAAATCAAATTGATATTGTTCTATTACACTTTCTAGGTACCTATACTTTTGTTTTGTTGATTCTATAATGCTTGAGTCATTAGATCTTAATATGTTGTAATTTTTTATGTACGGTAATAATTTACTTTTATTTTCTTCTTCAATTCTTTTTTGAATCTCTCTTTCCTTTTTAATTAAATCACTTGAAGTTGGCAAACCATGAAAACGTAAAATTTCATCTTCAACTAAAGATGGTGTAATGTTGTCTGTATTCGACAAATTTTCAAAAACAATATTTTCAATTGTATTTAAAAGAGTGTTACAATGATTTATTGACTTTATAAAATCTGCATCATTTCTTAATGATATTCTGTCCTTCCTTGAGTAAAGCCTTTTTTCGTCTTTGTTCCAATATTCAATTGGGATGAAAATTTTAGATGCTTTTTGAAAATCGTTCTGTCTGGTTACAGAAACACGAATAATTAATTGTACACTGTCCTTACTGCCTTTAACCACAAATCTTACTTTAGCCATACTTATTATTTTTTTTGATTACGAATGTATGTGTAAGAAGTCGAGTCCGATATTAGTCCGACCATATTGCTATTTTATGTAACTCGAAACAATTTAATGCAATTCTAAAAATCTCTTGAAACATTGATTTTTATTGCATTGTAAAGATTTTTAACGGAATTATGGTATTTAAGCTATTGAATAATATTGCATACTTAGAATCCGCTAGGAACCTCAAGATTAATTGATTATCAATAAGTTAAAAGACGTTTATGCATATGTTTTGCATAACGTCTTTTTTTATGCTTCAATTTTATTTTCATAATTTATTATATTTGATGAATAGTAATATGAATCATATTTGGATTGATGTTTAGGAACAATAATTGGCTCATAGCTCTTTTTATGATCTCGTGGAACATCTATCGTAGATTCTCCATATTAGCTTTTAAACGTTTTGAAGTTGTACCATTACGTGCATTTGGATTATCACTTTTCTCATTTTTTGGAATAACCTAAATGTACTTGAAGTTAGCCTTGCAGCATGGCTTCTGATAAATCAGAATGCAATTCTTTTATTTTAAAGAAAAGTCTTGATGATTTTGATATAGGGGAGTATATCTAACAACAATTATTTAATAATTAAAATACAGAATATTCAAAACTCATATTGAATAAAGAAAGACATTTTTTAATCCTCCATTTTTATATAACCTTCGCCATAATTATCAAAAAATAATTTACGATAAGTAGAACCTATTGCAATGGCAACATCATCGATGTACAATGTGTTATAATCAAAAGAAGTGATATGATTTTTGTTGACAATATAGGATTTGCTCACTCTGTAAAAGCTTGTGTTTGGAAGCTTTGTATGCATTGTTTTTAGATTCATCGCGGTTATCAACTTTTGCTTGTCCGTATAAATGATGACATAATCTTTCAAAGCCTCGATATGCGTAATATCCTCAAAATATAACTTATGAAATCTTCGATCTGCCTTGATAAACATAAACTGCTCTGAATTAGATTCAATTGTTGATTTTATGGTGTTATCTGATAATAATTGATGCAATAATTCTGCTTTTGAAATCCCTTTTTTTAGCCGTTCTTGCGAAATAGGTTTCAATAAATAATCTATCGCATCCAGCTCGTAGCCATCAATCGCAAACTGAGGATAAGCTGTCGTAAAAATAAATAATGTATTCGCAGGCAATTGTTTTGCGAGTTCGAGACCATTTATGCTTGGCATTTCAATATCCAAAAAAACTAAATCGACGTGATTGTTTTTAGTGAAATCAAGTGCTTTGGTTGCGTTACCAAAACTCCCAATGATCTCAATAGATTCAAAACCATTTAGTTCCTCCGATAATTCCTCGCGAGCAAGAGGTTCATCATCAATTATAATACATTTCATAAAGGCAGATTTAAAGTGACAACAAATTCTTTTTCTTTCTTATTTAGCTTCAATTCGTAGTTATCACCATATAAAAGTTCTAATCTTCTTTTGATATTCGTAAGCCCGATTCCTTTATTTTTTGTATCAGAAATTTTAAAATCTGGACAGATAGAATTGCTACATTCAAAATGCAACATAAGATTTGTTATGCTAAAATTAATATTGATATAAGACGCATTATCATTAACATCGACACTATGTTTAACTGCATTTTCGATAAAAACGGTAAATAAGTTTGAAGGAATTAAACGTCGGTTAAGTGATTCCGAATTAATTGTATTGTTGATTTTTACTGTGAAATCGTCCCGTCTTTTTTGCTCTAATTCCAAATAATTGGTAAGAAATAAAATCTCTTGACACAAATTGTTTTTATTGTTTCGATTTTCATACAATTGAAAACGCAGAAATTCTGACAACTTCACAACTGTATTCACAGCTTCTTCGGGATTTTTTCTGATTAGAGCTTTTACACTATTCAAATTATTAAATAAAAAATGAGGATTAATTTGGTTTTTTAATTCCGCTAATTCCATTTTACGCGTTAGTTTTTCTAGTTCGATAATCTTCTCTTTATCAATAATCCAATTCTGCGCTAATCTTGTTGTTGTTGTAATCATGATAAAACTAATCGAAGTAAAAATTCCATAGATTGGCTGTAGCATAAAGAATTCACCTTTTGGAGTATTTAAATGTAGGATATATCGATTGGTTAAAAGTACAATACTTAGGGTTACAATAACTAAACAGATTAAAAGTGAGAAATAGGTCAGGTATTTTCTGTCCAAAAATTTAGGAACCAAATAATAGGTGTTGATGTAAAACATGATGACAAAAAAAGTGTACACGCTAACAAACCAATAAATACGGTCTTCTTTGGGAAATCTGATGTAAAATCCTGAGCAATACAAGAAAATGAAGAAAAATAGTAGAAATATGATTTGCCTAACCAATTTCAATTTCTTGTTCAATAAAAAAGCTATAATTTTCTCCTCCATTTCGATTTATTTAGAGATAGTAATTACTCAAAATATTTAGATTACTAAATTACTTCTTTATAAAAGACATTATATTTTTTTATACAAAATGATTCTGTTTTTATACAAAAACCCGCAATCCTTCGGTTTTGTATAAAATATGCATTGGTTCGTATAAATTTGAATTTGGGACTAATTTTTTGCTTTTATTTACGTCGAAAAATTAGTAATATGTCGCAAGCAAAAGTGTTAGAATTATATAATCTTATAGACGAAACTTCGTTATCTGAAGAACAACTTGAATGTAAAATTATTCAAATAGTTGATCTTATTCGATTTATAGAAATTTACAATGATTCAATTCTGATCAAAGATTTTTTGAAATACAATTGTAGTATTATTTCACATGAAAATAAATCAATCGGAATTGTATTTTGTGAGCAACTCGAAGAAATTGAATCACTTATAGCCACACAAAAACTTTTGATGATAAAGGATAAAGAATTTCTGAATGAATTATGGATTGTTTTTGTTAAAGATTATCAACAATCAATTAATATTGAAAGTATTAGCAATAATCGTAAACTCAAACTTTTTGACAAGATTTTTAATTTCAATTTTTATAAACAAACAATTTTACAAGCCAAATAATAGCCATGAAATTAATTAATACGTCAACAATACTATTTTGTATTCTAATAAACGTTTCAAATGTATATGCGCAAGACAATAAGGAAATAAAAGAACAAGATAGCATTTCCAAAAAAGCTTATATGTATTTGACGCAACAATTTTCTGTTCCAAGACCATTGAATGTAGAATACACTTATGCCACGCCAACAAAATTTACTTCGAAAACGGATGGGAACAAAACTGATGGTAATCGAATTAATCATTATTCACAACTGAATATCAGTACAAATATCAATATTTTGAAAAAAAAGAATTGGATTCTTAGTACGACTCTTGGTTATAAGAATACCAATATGGATATAGAATTTGCTGAACCAACGTTTCAAGAAACAAAAAATGTAGATATTAATGCACATTATCTCTATGAATCCTTGAATTTGGCTTATAGTACAAAACTTTTTAACAAGCCTACTTTTCTAAGTTCTAGTCTTATTTTTGATGGTAGCGACAAATATTTTGGTCGAGTAAAAGGACTTGTAACAGGAAATATTTTATTAAAATCTACAGATCGAACTAAAATATTAGTAGGATTAGGATTGAACATTGATGAAGGTACTAAAACACCTGTAATTCCAATGTTTACCTTACAACATAGATTTAATAATGACTTTTTTGCAGATATTATTTTACCAAAACAAATTCTTTTCAGAATGCATCCTTTCAAAAATTCTCGATTATCAATAGGAACTGAATTGGAAGCTAACACATTTTATTTATATCACTTGAATCCAACTAATTTATCTGAAAAATACGAATACAGACAAGTCGATTTAAATAATGGATTGAAGTACGAATATTTATTAAAACACAATTTTATTATCACCGCTAAAACAGGAGTAAAAACGCTAATTACAAATGGTTTATTTAATAAAAAAGACACGTTTGATGACAAGATTTTCTCTTCGACACAAGATCCTTCGTTTTATTTTAATCTAGGACTTTCTTATAATCCTTTTGTAAAAAAGCGAAAATAAATCAGTTATTGTCTCCCCAAAAAAAGCCTTACAATAAGTATCGAAAGGCTTTTTAAATCTATCAACTATTAACTACTTGGGTAGTTATTACCTTTTGCAATATTGTGAAATAAGACGATTTCCTTTAAGATAAATACAGGGATTTGTTCGTCAAGAATTCAAAAATTTTAAGATGGTTAAAGCGACTACTATAATTAAAATAGAAACAATAACGATGTCTTTATAATTGATTGTTTTCGAACCAAATCCAACTTTCTTTGATTTACTTATCTTTTTAGATTGCATCAGAAGGATTTTTTAGTTAATACAAATATAGATTATAAATTTAATTGAATAACTTATTTGTAATTAAATAATTGTAAAAATTACAATGTAATTATAAGGTAAATTATAACAAACAAAAAACCTCAAGCGATTCACTTGAGGTTTTTTGTTATTTTTCTGCTTCTATAGTATTATTTAAGCTATTCTTTTGATTTTTTTGACGCTCTTTTTCTTCGTCAGATAATTTATCTTCAAGATTTATTTTCACATCATTCAGCATTTCTTTGAATTTTTCAGGTTGCATCATATAATATTTGTAACTCTCAGAAAATTGATGAAACTTGATATCATAACTTTTCATAATATCTACCGCATCTTTTGCTAAATCGATACTTTGATCTTGGTTTTGAGTAGGGAACATTTGTAAACCTTGTTGACTAATGTATAAATCTGTAAGAATATCAATCATTTCAGATTGATTGATGAGATCTTTTGGTTTGTCGTAATTTTTTGGTGCACAACTAAAAATACTCAAAAAAATCAGTGATAGAAAGATCAAGTTTTTCATAATTTACCAAATATTTTTCTTAATCGTAACGAAATTACACCAAAAACGGCTTCTCCAATAATATCAGAACTAATTTTTGATTCGCCTAAAGTTCTGTCCGTAAAAATAATCGGAACTTCTTTTAGCTTAAACTTCTTAATCCACGTTTTATACTTCATTTCAATCTGAAAACCATAACCTTTGAATTGTATTTTATCCAAATCCAAAGATTTCAACACGTTTGCTCTATAACCAACAAACCCTGCTGTGGCATCATGAACAGGTAGTCGAGTGATGATGCTCACATATTTCGATGCAAAATAAGACAATAAAACTCTATTCATTGGCCAATTCACAACATTTACACCATTAGAATAGCGAGAACCAATTGCTAAGTCGGCACCATCTGCTAATGCTTGGTATAAGCGAGGTAAATCATTTGGATTATGTGAAAAATCTGCATCCATTTCGAAAATATATTCGTAATTATTTGCCAAAGCCCACTTAAATCCATGTACATAAGCGCGTCCTAAACCATCTTTTGTGGTACGAATTTCTAAATGCAAACGTCCATTAAATTCAGGAATCAAGCGTTTTACAATATCATTCGTTCCATCTGGAGAACTGTCGTCAACAATAAGCACATCAAATGCTCCGTCAGCAGCCAAAGCTGCACGAATAATGGCTTCTATGTTTTCTTTTTCGTTGTAGGTCGGGATAATAACTAATTTGTCCGACATAAATATTATTTTGTGGGCATAAAGATAGTTATAAGATTGTTAGTCTTTTGTATTTTTGAAAAAATTATGAAAACAAACGATTTAATCTCGATAGGAAAAAATACACTTGGCAATGATACTGTTCTTATTGCTTTGACGGTGTGTTTGTTATTGGTTTGTGCAGCAAAATACTTGTTTGCGAAAAATTTCAAAACGCTTGATAATAAAACCGAATACATGAGTTTTACGGATGATAATACGACATTATTTAGTTTTATTGTCAATGGTGTGACGGTTTTGTTGATAAGTTTGTTGTTGGTTTCGTATTTTGATATCACGTATAATCATATTCCAAATTTTAAGTTTTATTATCTTTCACGTGTCGGAATTACCTTTGGTGTAATCAGTTTGATTATGCTTTTTAGGTTGATGATTGAGGTGGTTTTCTATCGTGTTTTCTATGAATCTAGTTCTGTTTCATATTTTATGAAAAGTTCGAGTTTTGTCAATGCAAAAAATGTTTTACTCTTACTTATTATTTGTTTTTTGTTTTTTTACACACAAATTAACAAAGATTACTTGATGGTGATTGGCTTTATTTTGTTGTTTTTGAATAGAATATTCGAAATTTATCATATATACGCAAAACAAATAAGTGACAATAAATCAGTTTGGTATTATAATATTTTGTACCTTTGCACCCTAGAAATTTTACCTATAATGGTATTAGCAAAACTATTAATTGTAGGTAAAGTAATCTAAAATTACTATGAAAGTTAAATCAATATTAGTATCTCAACCTAAGCCTCAGGCAGAAAACTCGCCATACTACGAGATTGAAAAAAGAAATAAAATCAAAATTGATTTTAGACCATTTATCCAAGTTGTCGGAATAGACGCTAAAGAAGTAAGACAACAAAAAATTGACTTTAGCAAAGTGACTGCTGTAATTTTTACAAGTAGAAACGCTATTGATCATTTTTTCCGTTTAGCAGAAGAAATGCGCTTTACTGTCCCTGATTCTATGAAATATTTTTGCGAATCAGAAGCAATTGCATTCTATTTACAGAAATACATTGTTTACAGAAAACGTAAAATTTATATTGGAGAAAAAGTTTTTGCGGATATGGTGCCTTTATTTAAAAAGCACAAAGACGAAAACTTTTTATTACCAGCATCTGATGTTTTAAAACCAAATGTTCCTACTTTACTAGATAGTTTAGGATTAACTTGGCAAAAAGCAACTTTGTTTAGAACTGTTTCGAGTGATTTATCTGATTTGTCTGATGTAAAATACGATATTTTAGTATTTTTTACACCTTCAGGAATCAAATCATTATTCGAAAATTTCCCAGATTTCGTGCAAGAAAATACAAGAATTGCCGTTTTCGGAAAATCGACAGTAGATCAAGCAAAAGAGATGGGATTACGTGTAGACATTGAGGTGCCAACACCACAAACGCCTTCAATGACAATGGCGTTAGATAAATACGTGAAAGAAGCAAATAAATCAAAATAATATTCGCTTTACCCTTCTCTCTAATTAAAAAATATGTAAATTAAAGAGATGGAAAAAAGATGGGAAATAAAAGAACAGCCCAATACTGAAGTTGTTAAGGATTTAAGAGAATCGCTTAACATATCTGAGGTGCTTGCTATTTTATTAGTCCAACGTGGAATTACGAATTTTGCTCAAGCCAAATCGTATTTTAATCCATCCTTAGACGAATTGCATGATCCTTTTTTGATGAAAGGAATGTCTGATGCGGTTTCACGTATCAAAAATGCAATTGATGATGAAGAAAATATCTTAATATTTGGAGACTACGATGTAGATGGAACGACAGCTGTAACTTTGTTTTACGAATTTCTGACTTCTATCTACTCGAAAGTCTTTTTTTATATTCCAGACCGAAATAACGAAGGTTATGGAATCTCTCAACAAAGTATAGAATTCGCTGTACAAAACAATATTTCACTTGTAATTGCTTTAGATTGTGGAATAAAAGCGCACGAAGAAATAAAATATGCCCAATCAAAAGGCATCGATTATATTATTTGTGATCACCATTTACCAGATCGTTCTGTGCCAAAAGCGTACGCGGTTTTAGATCCGAAACAAAAAGGTTGTCGTTATCCTTACAAAGATTTGAGCGGTTGTGGTGTTGGGTTTAAATTGGTGCAAGCTTATACAGAGAAATTCAATCTTCCGAAAGAAAATCTTTTACCACTTTTAGACTTAGTTGCTGTAAGTATTGCGGCTGATATTGTTCCGATTACAGGAGAAAATCGTGTGCTGGCTTATGCCGGCTTGAAACGATTAAATTCAGAACCTCGTTTGGCTTTTCAGCAATTAATTCCGACCAATATTAAAAATAATGTCAATATTTCGAATGTTGTTTTTTCTATTGCGCCAAAAATTAATGCTGCAGGTCGTATAAAACATGGTTCGGAAGCGGTTCGTTTTATGTTGAGTACCGATGAAGAGGATTGCCGTAAATATTTGAATGATATTAATTCATTAAATAACGAGCGCAAAACTTTGGATCTTGATATGACGCATGATGCACTCTTTCAATTGGATCAAATCAATACCAAAGAAAAATATTCTACAATTGTTTACGATGCGTCTTGGAATAAAGGTGTAATCGGAATTGTTGCTTCTCGTTTGGTCGATTTGTATTATAAACCAACTATTGTTTGCACGAAGAATAATGAAGGTGAAATTGTAGGTTCAGCCCGTTCTATTCAGGAGTTTGACATACATTCGGCAATCGAAAAAAACAAAGATTTGTTAACACAGTTTGGTGGACATATGGCTGCAGCTGGTTTAGCAATGAAAGAAGAAAATTTTGAAGAATTCAAGATTAGATTTGATCAAACAGTGAAAGAAATGTCGAATGGAAAACATTTTACGCCATCAATTTTGATCGATAAAGAGATTTCTTTTAACGATATGACACGTTCTTTCTTGGAATCGGTGATGCGAATGGCACCTTTTGGGCCAGATAATATGAATCCTGTTTTTATTTCGAAGGATTTATTGGCAACCGATTTCCGATTAGTTGGTAAAGAACACGCGCGTTTGTACGTACATCAGCGAGATACACGTATTACGTTTCCTGCAATTGGTTTCAAATTAGGGAAATTTGGACCAAAATTAGAGAAGGGACAATCGTTTGATATGGTTTACACAATCGGAATGAATTATTGGCAAGGAAAAGGAACTTGGCAATTGAATATCAAAGATATTCGCTTCAACGGTTAATGATTTCCTTCTACAACCAAGACCATTTCACCTTTCAAATTTCTTTTTTCGGCTATTTCGGCTAATTCAGTTAATGTACCGCGTAAAGTTTCTTCAAATTTTTTCGAGATTTCGCGTGATAAACTTGCTTTGCGTTCAGTTCCAAAAGCTTCGGCTAAATCTTTTAAAGTACGTCCAATTTTATGTGGAGATTCGTAGAAAATCATCGTTTTCTTTTCTTCTACTAATGAATCTAATTTCGATTTTCGACCTTTTTTCACAGGTAAAAATCCAACAAAAGTAAATTCATTATTTGGTAATCCAGAAACAACTAATGCAGGAACAAAAGCGGTTGCACCTGGTAAACATTCGATTACGATATTATTTGCTACACATTCTTTTGCTAATAAATAACCTGGATCAGAAATACCTGGAGTTCCGGCATCAGTAATAATCGAAATGATTTGACCATCTTTTAGCTGACGAATAATATCTTCAGTTGCTTGATGCTCATTGTGCATATGGTAGCTACGCATTGGAGTAGAAATTTCGAAATGTTTCAGTAAAATACCACTATTTCGCGTGTCTTCTGCCAAAATCACATCCGATTCTTTTAGCACATCAACCGCTCTAAATGTCATATCTCCCAAATTTCCGATTGGCGTCGGAACCAAATATAATTTTCCACTCATGCGACAAAGTTACAAAGTAATTTCAAAAGAAAAAGCCAGCAAATTAGCTGGCTTCCTATATTATTTCAAAATATCTGCTAAATCTGCAATATCTTCAGCCGAAACTTTGTCCAAAATTTTGTCTAAATCTGTTCTAGGAATATCTAATTTCGAATCGATAACCAATACATTTCGTAAACCGTTAATTCCAAAAATCATTTTCTTAACTCGTCCGCCATCTTCTTGTAATGAAATGTTCAAACGGCTGTCTTTCGCTTTGAATTTGACTAAGTTCTCATATTTTTCACCACGCATAGATGACTGCAAATCATTCATGATTCTTTTTTGCTTTCCTTGTCCAGCATCTGAAACAACAAAAACTTTAGCCGATTTTAAATAATTAAATAAATCTGTTCCACCAGCTTTTCCAGCTAATTTCAACGCAAAAGAAGGTAAAGGAATTACAGTAGATTGATTATCATATTTTTTGTAGAATTCTTGCATGTTGCTTGTTGTACCGCAAGATTGCAATGTTAACAATACTGCTATAAAAGATAAACCGATTATTTTTTTCATTGTTCTTGTGTTTATAAATTAGAAAAAGCTATTACAACTCTCGTACCGAAAATTATTAATTTTTAGGATTGTTGAATTTTTAGGTAGGAAAAAATCATTTCTAAAATCGATGAATCATCTAAACCAATCATTTGTTCTAATTCGGTAATCGAAGCGTGTTCGATAAATTCGTCTGGATAACCGTTGATTGTAATATTTCCTTTGTAATGTATTGAATTCAGAAACTCTAAAATTCCACTTCCGAAACCACCTTTTTTTATTCCATCTTCAAAAGTTAGAATGGTAGAATATTTTAATGAAATAGCTTTTAAGCGAGATTCATCCAAAGGCTTGATAAATGGAAAATCAATCAAAGCAACTTTATCTTGAAGATGATTTTGGATGATAATTTCTTCGATTCGAGAACTAATCAATCCAGTTGAAAGAATTGCTAATTGACTTCCTTCAAAAATAATTTCAGATTGACCGATTTCTATTTTTTTGACTTTAGAATTGCTTGTTTGGATATTATTTTTTGGATAACGAATAGCAAATGGTTGAGTTGTAAACTGCGCTGTGTACAATAGATTTTTGAAATCTTTTTCGTTTCGAGGCGAAGACACAATCATATTCGGAATTTCGCGCAAATACGCAATATCAAAATAACCATGATGTGTCGCGCCATCTGTACCAACGAATCCTGCACGATCAATACAAAATACAACAGGTAGATTCTGTAACGCTACATCGTGAATGACTTGATCGTATGCACGTTGTAAAAATGTCGAATAAATCATACAATACGGAATGGTATTTTTCGTCGCCAGACCAGCTGCAAACGTTACCGCATGTTGTTCTGCAATTCCGACATCAAAAACTCGTTTTGGGAAATCTTGATGACATTTCACCAAATTACTTCCTGTTAACATAGCAGGCGTTATCGCAACGATTTGTGAGTTATTTTCAAGTAATTGATGCATGGTTTCACCAAAAACATCTTGATACGATTTTTCTTTTTTCTTTGATTTTATTTCACCCGTTTCTTTATCGAACAAACCAGGAGCATGCCATTTTACTTGATCGATTTCGGCTTGTTCGTAACCTTTTCCTTTTGTTGTTTTGATGTGTAAAACTTTTGGACCTCTGATTGAATCAGCTTTATTGAAAGCATTCAGTAATTCATCAAAGTTGTGCCCATCAATTGTTCCGATGAAATTTAAACCAAAATTGGTAAAGATATTTTCGGATTGATTTTCTAATGATTTAAAATGTTTTTTCAAACCACCAACCGAAGGATCAATTCCGATATCATTATCATTCAAAATCACTAAAACATCCAAATCTGTCGATCCAAGGTGATTCAATGCTTCTAAACTCATTCCAGAAGTAATTGATGCGTCACCAATAATTGCAATATGTTTTCTATTGATTTGATTGATTTTATCTGCTGTTGCCATCCCAACAATTGCTGAAATAGATGTAGAAGAATGTCCCGTTCCAAATGTATCAAACTCACTTTCTGTACGCGTTGGAAAACCAGAAATACCATCTTTCTGACGAAGAGAATCGAAAATTTGTTGACGACCAGTCAAAATTTTATGTGGATAACATTGATGACCTACATCCCAAATCAACAAATCTTTAGGTGTATTGTAGTGATAATGTAATGCAATCGTTAATTCAATCACACCCAAACTAGCACCTAAATGTCCTGGTTTTACACTCAAAGTATCCAAAATAAACTCGCGCATCTCGTGAGCTAAAGCAGTTAATTGAGACGCTTCAAAAGTCCTAAGTTCCTTAGGATGATTGATTTTTGAAAGTAGATTATCCATTATTCTTTTACAAAATTACATTTTTCTGAGGAATTTTCCGTACCTTTGCATGTTACAAAATTTAATGTAACATGTTCCAAATAGGAAAAACCCTTGTATCTGAAGAACTACTAAATGAAGATTTTGTTTGTAATCTTAACAAATGTAAAGGGATTTGTTGTGTAGAAGGTGACGCAGGAGCGCCTTTGAATGATGACGAACTAATTGTATTAGACGATATTTATGAAGATGTAAAACCTTATTTGCGTCCAGAAGGAATTGCGGTGATTGAGCAAGAAGGTAAGTACACAATGGATACTGACGGCGATTGGGTAACTCCATTAGTCAATAATCGTGAATGTGCCTATTTAGTTTTCGAAGAAAATGGTTTTTCAAAATGCGGTATTGAAAAAGCATACGAAGATGGAAAGGTCGATTACAAAAAACCAATTTCTTGTCATTTATATCCAGTTCGTGTTAAGGAATATTCAAATTTCACTTCTGTGAACTATGATGTATGGGATATCTGCTCAGATGCTTGTACCTTAGGAAAAGAATTGAAAGTGAATGTTGCAACATTTGCAAAAGATTCGTTGGTCCGAAAATTTGGACAAGAATGGTACGATGAATTAATGGCCATTCAACAAGAATTAAACAACCAAAAAAAGTAAAAAAAAAATTATTATGTCAATAACAAGAGCAAGAAGATCTACTGACGCTATTGAAAGATTATATATCTCTATGCGTCATTTATTTCATAGAGGAGTGTACCGTCCATCTGGTGCACCTGGAAAAATATTAAGAAATTTATTATTCGAAATTAATCCTGAAATCTACGGGTCAATGACAGATCCAAACAAAGTAGAATTAAGTGGGTTGATGTACGTTTTAGATCGTTTACCAGAAGGAATTGTAGAAACGCCATATGTGTCTTTTACATCTGACGAAGGTTATGATCGTTCTATTTTTACACCAATTATTCCTGCAAAACGTCGTCGTTTTTGCTATAGAATTGATGATGACCAGATGAATATCGAAATTTCTCGCGGTCGTTCTGACATTTATGATGTGTTAACGCACTTAACATTTTTATATAACGAAGCGGATAAAATCAGAAATAGAGCATTTAGTAACGAAACACTTTCTAAAAGTAGAGCGTGGGAATTTATCGAAAATGTTGCATTTAATGAAGTTGAAATTTCTCGAAAAGAACGCGAAGTTGCTTTGATGCATTTATCGACGATTTTAGGAAGAACATTTGAAGAAACACAAGAAATTCATCATTATTTCAGTAAAGCAGACGACAAAGATTATTTTTTCCGTGTAGTTTATTGGATGGGATATACTAGCCAACAAGATCGTATCGGAACAAAGAAACGTGAAATTACATTTACGTCAACTTTACGTGAATCGATTGGTCATCATATGATTGGAGAAAAATGGGCGAATGAAATCAAACGTGTATTATTCGAAAATAATCTTCAAGATAAAAACATTCACATCATTTCTGCTAATATGCATAGTGTGTCTAACATGTTGTATGCCTATGATGGATTAAAAAGAAAATACAAAAATGATGGTGTAGAAATTTACGAAGATTTGAGTGCGGCAAACAACAAAATGTTGCGCGATTCGTTAAATGAATACACTCAACAAAATGGTTTAGTTTACATCAAAGATCAATCAGGAACAAATATCGATGTTCAAATTATTGATTTATCTAAAGTAAACATTGCAAATTCAGCATTTTCTTATGCAAAAGATAAGAACAATGAGGTGATTATTGTGATGGATTATGCCTTTGGTGAGCAAGCATTTGAGGCGATGGATGAGTTGTTGAAACCATACAAAGTAGGAGATGTAAAATTCAAAATGAATGTAAAATCTGTTGCGATTATGGGTAAAGCTGGTATTCTTGAAGGAATAAAAGGTGATATAATGATTGCTACAGCGCATGTTTTCGAAGGAACAACAGATAATTATGTTTTTGATAACGAATTAACCGCTGCAGATTTCGAAGGACAAGGTTTAGGTGTTTATGAAGGACCAATGATTTCGGTTTTAGGAACATCATTACAAAATAAAGACGTTTTAGAGTATTTCAAAAATTCGTCTTTCCAAGCGATTGGATTAGAAATGGAAGGTGCGCATTATCAAAAAGCGATTCAGGTTGCGTCAAAAATTAGACATCACATCGATAAAGATGTTAAAGTAATGTATGCTTATTACGCTTCTGATAATCCGTTAGAAACAGGAAGTACATTGGCTTCTGGAGGTTTAGGATTAACAGGTGTAAAACCAACTTATCTAATCACACAAAAGATATTAGAAAAAATTATTAAATAAATTCAATGAAGAATTTTTCCATTTTAGGCTACGGTCATATTGGACGTGTACATCAACAAGCGATAGAAGAAACGGAAAATGCGCAATTAATTTCGGTGATTGATTTCAATTTACCAGAAGATTTACCTTTCAAAGGTTATTCAACACTTGAAAGTTTTCTGAACGAAGATCAAGAAACTGATGTTGTTGTGATTGCTACGCCAAATGGTTTGCACCGCGAACATGCGATTCGTTGTTTAAAAGCGGGAAAAAATGTTTTGATTGAAAAACCAATTGCATTAACTGTAGAAGATATTACTGAAATACTGAAAGTTGCTGACGAAAAGAAACTTAGAGTTTTTACGTCGATGCAGCTTCGTTTTTCTCCAGTTGTGCAATATGTAAAGAATTTGATAGATAATAATTCATTAGGGAAAATTTTCATGGTGAATATTAATTGCTATTGGAATCGTAACAAGAATTATTACAAGTTGCGTGAATGGCACGGAAACCAAGAAATGGATGGAGGTGTTTTATTTACTCAATTTTCGCATTTTGTTGATATCATGAATTTTTGGTTTGATGAGGTAATTTGTACAAATTCAAAAAGTTTCAATTTTACGCATCAAGAAGTGACAGAATTTGATGATTCGGGTTGTGTTGATTTTACTGCCGATGGAGCAATCGGACATATGATTTATACAACGTCAGTTTTCAATAAAAATTTCGAAAGTAATATCACGCTTATTGCTGAAAAAGGAACAATAAAGATTGGAGATCAATATCTTAATCAAATGATTTATTCTGATTTAAAAAATGTGTGTTGTTCAAACAAAATTTCTACTGAACAAAAGAATTTTCATCCTAACGCCATTGCCGAAATTTCTGACGCGTTAATCCGTCATAATGAATCTTTGTTAGATGGAAAATATGCTGTAAATTTAGTCAAGTTTATTTCGGATGCGAATCATTTGGCAACAGAAAATAAGCAAGAACTTAAAATAGAAAACTATGAAATTTCACACTCGTAAATGGGTAAAACCAGAAGATCTTAACCCAAACAAAACACTTTTTGGAGGAAAGCTTTTGGCTTGGATTGATGAAGAAGCGGCGTTGTATAGCATTGTGCAATTAGAAAATTCGCATGTTGTGACCAAATATATGTCGGAAATCAACTTTATGGCTTCGGCTCGTGAAGGTGATATTGTAGAAATTGGAATTGAAGTGGTGAAATTTGGAACAACTTCATTGGTTTTACAATGCGAAGTACGTAACAAAATGACGCATGAAACCATTATTACAGTCGATCGAATTACGATGGTAAATTTAGATGCAGAAGGAAAACCAAAACCACACGGGAAAACACAAATAGAATATGTGGTGGATCGTTTAGCTGGAAAAGGTTAAAAAATTATATCAATAAAAAAGTCGAAACATTGTTTCGACTTTTTTATTTTATTCTGTAATAAACAACGATTTTAATTCGTGTGCATCAGCAGGATTCATTCTGCCAGCCAAAATCAAACTTAATTGTTTACGACGCAAAGCAGCTTCATAACGCTCGATTTCTTGTTCAGATTCTGGAATTAATTCAGGGACTTGAACAGGTTTATTATCATTATCAACGGCTACAAATGTATAAATACCGCTATTTGTTTGGTTATAAACACAATTTTCGTAATCGTAAACATAGACATCAACATACACTTCCATCGATGATTTGAATGCGCGAGTTACTTTAGATTCTAACTTCACTGTACTTCCCATCGGAATCGGAATGTTAAACGCAACGTGATTGACACTTGCTGTTACAACCAAAAAACTTCCACCATGCATTTTCGCAGAAATAGAAGAAATTCTGTCCATAGAAGCCAATAATTCGCCTCCGAACATGTTTCCTAAGTTGTTGGTTTCATTCGGTAAAACCAAGTTTGTCATTACTGCTAACGACTCTTTTGCTGTTTTTGCTTTCGCCATAAACTTTTGTTTGTTGGGTGCAAATTTCAACAAAATATTCGAGTTTTGAAACAGTTATTATCGTTGTGTTAAGTATTTGTAATTGAGTTTTTTATTAAATCAATAAAATTTTATAGTTAAAAAATGTTAATATAGATTATTGTATTATTTCAAGTCTTACATTTGAACAGAATTATGAAAATGTTTATCACATACTTGCTGTCTGCTTTATTTCTGCTATTTTTTGCGGAAACTAAAGTGTTTGCGGGTACTCAACATTTTCAAGGAAATTTAACTTCGCAGACAGTTGTTAACGATAATACACATATTTATCACGCAAGTAAAATTGTTGAAACTAAATTTTCTAAAACTTCAAATTCAAATCAATTTCAAGAATTTAATCCAAGTATCGAAACGATTGATGATGATTTTCAGACATCAAACAAAATCGATTTAGAAACTTGTATCAAACTATTAAGTGTTGTTCTGGTTTTAAACTTTATAATTCAAGGTTTAAGAAAGAAACACATCTTCTACAATAAAACCATCAAATTTTCGAGTTGTAAGTACATTTTGTTACGTACAATCAGAATTTGATTGATTTCTTAAATTTTTAAAATACACCAAAAATTAGTGTTCAGTCCATGAATAGCTGAATGTTAGCCAATTTTTGTATGTAATATTTTTTGGTAAAACTACTTCTGCCAAGAAATCCATTTAATCAAATTTTACATTTAATAGTTAGAAGAATTATGAAAAGAGTCGCATTATTTGTTGCTCTGAGTACTGTATTGTTGACAACAAGTTGTTCATCAAAAAAACAGGAAAAAGAAGAAGTGAAAGATTATCCAATCACAACTCCAATCAAAATGGATACGATTGTGGATAAGGATTATGTTGCCCAAATTCAGTCGGTACGAAACATCGAAATTCGTGCGCAAGAAAAAGGTTATTTACAAAAAGTTTTTGTGGATGAAGGTCAACATGTACAAGCTGGTCAATTGTTGTTTCGCATTATGCCTTCGATGTATCAAGCCGAATATTTAAAATCGAAAGCTGAGGTAAAAGAGGCGCAAATTGAGTTGCAAAATTCAGCAACTTTGGCTGATAATAATGTCGTTTCTAAGAACGAAAAAGCTATTGCGCAAGCACGATTAGAAAAATCGAAAGCAGAAATGCAATTGGCTCAATTACATTTATCATTTACAGATATTCGTGCGCCATTTTCTGGTGTTATTGATAGAATTCCTATGAAGTTGGGAAGCTTGATTGACGAAGGAATGTTATTAACAAATTTGTCTGATAACTCATCAATGTTTGCTTATTTCAACGTTTCTGAGCCAGAATATTTAGATTATCAAACAAATAGTCAAGATAGAGCGAGTAAACAAGTTTCGTTGATTATGGCAAATAATAAACCTTTACCAGAAAAAGGTTTGGTAGAAACGATAGAAGGAGAGTTTAACAACGAAACAGGAAATATTGCGTTTCGTGCACGTTTTGCAAATCCAAATCATTTGTTGAGAAATGGTGAAACGGGGAAAGTAAAAATGACGGTTCCGTTACATGATGCTTTATTAATTCCACAAAAAGCAACTTACGAAATTCAAGATAAAACCTATGTTTTTGTAGTCGATAAAAATGGTGTTGTGAAATCAAGAAATATCACGATTGGTTTAGAAATGCCTGATGTTTATGTGGTAGAAAGCGGACTTTCGGAGAAAGATAATATTTTGTTAGAGGGTGTTCAGAAAGTGAAAGATGATGATAAAATCAAAACGAAATTTATTGCACCTAGAAAAGTTCTTTCATCGTTAAAATTAAAATCAAACTAATCTAAAAAAATCAAAGTTATGTTTGATAAATTTATTCGAAGACCCGTTCTTTCGATTGTCATTTCGTTGATTATAGTTTTTTTAGGAATTCTATCATTAGTCAAATTACCTGTAACGCAATTCCCATCAATTTCGCCTCCAAAGGTGAATATTACAGCGGAATATCCCGGTGCGAATAACGAATTATTGATCAAGTCGGTTGTAATTCCATTAGAACGTGCGCTAAATGGTGTTCCAGGAATGAAATATATTACATCTGATGCTGGGAATGACGGTGAAGCGTCTATTCAAGTGATATTTGATTTAGGAACTGATCCCAATATTGCAGCTGTAAATGTGCAAAACCGTGTTTCTTCGGTTGTCAATAAACTTCCGCCTTTAGTAGTTCGCGAAGGAGTGAAAATTACACGCGAAGAATCAAACATGTTGATGTACATTAACTTGTACAGTAACGATCCAAAAGCTGACCAACAATTTTTATATAATTATGCAGATATCAATATTTTATCTGAGTTGAAACGTATTAATGGAGTTGGAGATGCAGATATTTTAGGAAACCGAGAATATGCAATGCGTGTTTGGTTAAAACCAGATAGAATGCAAGCCTATAATATTTCTGCGGATGATGTGATGAAAGCGTTGGATGAACAAAGTATTGAAGCTTCGCCAGGGAAAACAGGGGAAAGTTCTGGAAAACGTTCAGAAGCTTTTGAATATGTATTAAAATATTCAGGTCGATATAACACAAAAGAACAATATGGAAACATCATTTTAAGAGCAAATCCTGATGGAGAAATCTTACGTTTAAAAGATGTTGCTGATATAGAATTCGGAAGTTCGATGTATGATATTTACTCAACATTGAACGGAAAACCTTCTGCCGCAATTGTGATAAAACAATCGTACGGAAGTAATGCGAGTGAAGTGATTAAAAATATCAAAGCATTAATGGCTGATCTTAAAGAGAATAATTTACCAAAAGGAATGGATTACGAGATTTCATATGACGTTTCGAAATTCTTAGATGCTTCAATGGAAAAAGTGGTACATACACTTTTTGAAGCTTTCGTTTTAGTTGGGATTGTTGTGTTTTTATTCTTAGGTGACTGGCGTTCTACATTGATTCCTGCGTTGGCGGTTCCTGTTTCTTTGGTCGGAACTTTTGCGTTAATGAGTTTCTTTGGAATTACATTAAACTTGATTTCATTATTTGCCTTAGTTATGGCGATTGGAGTTGTCGTCGATGATGCGATTGTGGTGATAGAGGCTGTCCACGCCAAGATGGAAGAGAAAAATCTCTCGCCTTTACGAGCGACGGAAGAAGCGATGCGCGAAATTAGTGGAGCAATTATAGCAATCACATTTGTAATGGCAGCTGTTTTTATTCCAGTTGCGTTTATGTCTGGTCCAGTTGGAATTTTTTATCGTCAATTTTCGATTACGATGGCAACATCAATTATTTTATCAGGAATTGTTGCCTTAACGCTTACACCAGCTTTGTGTGCAATGATTTTGAAAAATAATCATAATCAACCAAGAAAGAAAACGATGCTAAATAAATTTTTGTTGAAGTTTAATAATTTGTTCAACAAAGGTTCTTTTAAATACGAAAAAGTTTTAACCAAAACAGTTAACAAACGAACTGTTACATTCGGAATTTTACTTGCATTTTGCGCTGGAGTTTTCTTTTTGAATAATAGTTTGCCTTCTGGATTTATTCCAAACGAAGACCAAGGAATGTTTTATGCAATTATTCAAACACCTCCAGGTTCTACGTTAGAAAGAACGAATGAAGTTTCTCAAAAATTACAAAAAATAGCGGAAGGAATTGATGGCGTTTCATCAGTTTCATCTTTGGCTGGTTATGAGATTTTGACAGAAGGTACAGGAGCAAACTCTGGAACTTGTTTAATTAACTTGAAAAGTTGGGACGAACGTTCTAAGTCTGCGGAAGAAATCATCAAAGAATTAGAAGAAAAAGCTGGAAATATTAATGGTGCGAATATCGAATATTTTCAACCACCATCTGTTCCTGGATATGGAGCTGCAGGAGGTTTCGAGTTGAGATTATTGGATAAAGCGGGTAGTGGAGATTATCATAAAATGGAAGAAGTGAGCCGTGATTTTGTAAAAGAATTAACTCGTCGTCCAGAATTGAGCTCTGTATTCACATTTTATAGTGCTTCCTTTCCTCAATATGTCTTGAAAATTGATAATGATATTGCCGAACAAAAAGGAGTTTCGATCGAAAATGCGATGGATAATTTATCAACATTAGTTGGTTCTAATTACGAAACAAGTTTCATCAAATTTGACCGACCTTATAAAGTGATGGTACAAGCTTCGCCAGAATATCGTGCGCTACCGGAAGATTTATTGAAATTGTATGTGAAAAATGATCAAGGTGAAATGGTTCCATATTCAGCTTTCATGAAAATTGAAAAAGTATATGGTTTATCAGAAATTACGCGTCACAATATGTATAATGCAGCAGAAATTAGTGGTACGCCAGCTTCTGGTTATAGTAGTGGACAAGCGATTGCAGCGATTAATGAAGTAGCTAAGAATACTTTGCCTCGTGGTTTTGGAATTGATTGGGCAGGAATATCGAAAGATGAGGTTTCTCGTGGAAATGAAGCGGTCATAATTTTTGTCATCTGTTTAATTTTCGTTTACATGATTTTAGCAGCACAATACGAAAGTTTTATTTTGCCTTTACCAGTTATTATTTCATTACCAACAGGGATTTTCGGAGCATTTTTCTTCTTGAAATTATTAGGATTAGAGAATAACATTTATGCACAAGTTGCAATGGTGATGTTGATTGGACTTCTCGGTAAAAATGCGGTGTTGATTATTGAGTTTGCAGTACAAAAACATAACGAAGGTTTATCAATTGTAAAATCAGCGATTGAAGGTGCGGGTGTTCGTTTCCGTCCAATTTTGATGACATCATTTGCGTTTATTGCAGGTCTTATTCCGTTGGTTATTGCTTCTGGTCCGGGAGCAGTAGGAAATAGAACAATTGGTACTGCTGCTGCAGGCGGAATGTTGTTCGGAACTATTTTCGGGTTGTTTATTGTGCCTGGTTTGTATGTTGCGTTTGGCGCTTTGGCGGATAAAATGCAATTGGTGAAATACGAAGATGAAAATCCTTTAACAGAAGAAATCACGGAAGATGAATAAAAATAGTTTAAAAAATATAATTGCAATAAGTCTTTTTGGAACAATGATTTGGAGCTGTAAAGCTCCTGCGGTAAGCAAAGAGATAGAAAATCATCAAGCACCAAAAATTCCAGAAGCTTATCAGAATGTTCAAAATGATAATACACCAAGTTCTGGGTTAACGCCTTGGAAACAATTTTTTACTGATCCAAATTTGGTCGTTTTGATTGAAGAAGCGTTAAAAAATAACCAAGAATTGATGATTACACTTCAAGAAATTGAGATTTCTAAAAATGAAGTGTTGTACAAAAACGGAAAATTATCGCCAACTGTTTCAGCAAATGCAGGAATTGGAGTTGAGAAAGTTGGTCGTTATACAAGTCAAGGTGCTGGTGATGCTTCGACTGAGATAAAACCCGGGAAAGAAATGCCTGATCCTTTGATGGATTATGCGATTGGATTGAGCGCTGATTGGGAAGTTGATATTTGGAAAAAATTACGTAATTCGAAAGATGCTTCGATTGCGCGATATTTATCAACGGTAGAAGGAAAGAATTTTGTTTTGACAAATTTGATTTCTGAAATCGCTTCGTCTTATTATGAATTATTGTCTTTAGATAGTCAATTGGAGTTAATTCATCGAAATATTGAGTTACAGAAAGAATCACTTCGTGTAGTTAAAATTCAAAAGGAAGCAGCGCGTGAAACTGAATTAGCGGTGAAGAAATTTGAAGCAGAATTATTAAAATCAGAAAGCGAAGAGTTTAATATTAAACAAGATATTACAGAAACTGAGAATAGAATTAATGCATTATTGGGAAGATATCCGCAAACGATAAAACGTGATGGTTCTTCATTTATGGATTTGATTCCGCAAACAATGCATGCAGGAATTCCGTCTGAATTATTATCGAATCGTCCTGATATCAAGCAAGCAGAACTAGAATTGAAAGCTTCTGCATTGGATGTAAAAGTGGCTCGTGCAGAGTTTTATCCGTCACTTAATATTTCTGCGGCTTTAGGATTAAATGCTTTCAAACCTTCTTATTTGGTAAAAATGCCAGAGTCAATTCTATACTCATTGGCAGGAGAATTAGCTGCGCCTTTAATTAATAAAAGTGCGATAAAAGCGGAGTTTAATACAGCAAATGCTCATCAAATACAAGCGTTGTACGAATATGATAAAACAATTTTAAATGCTTATTTAGAAGTGTCAAATCAAATGTCGAAGATTAATAATTTAGAACAAAGTTATTCTTACAAAGACAAACAAGCGAAAGCACTTGTAGAATCTATTGATATTGCGAATCAATTGTTCAAAAATAATCGTGCAGATTATTTGGAAGTGTTAACAACTCAACGTGATTTATTGGATGCAAAAATGGAATTAATCGAAACAAAAGAAAAACAATTAAGTACAGTTGTCGCTATTTACAAAAGTTTAGGCGGAGGCTGGAAGTAGTTTTCATATTCATTCTAACAAAGAAATAAGCTGCCTTTTGGGCAGCTTATTTCGATTTATATTGTATTGAAATGATAAATTAATTTTCAGTTCTAACCCAAGTTCCAGGAGACTTTTTATTCACATCATTCATATATTTTTGTGCTTCTTCTATGTTATTAAAACTGTTATATGTAACATAATAATAGCGACCTTTTACATAAGAAATTCCAGCATCTTTGTAACCTTGTTTTTTCAATTCTCCAACCAAACGATCAGCATCTTCTTGACGTTTTAGCGAAGCCGCAATTACTTGATATTTTTTATTGCTAGATTTTGCAGTTGTTTTAGTTGTAATTTCTTTTTTGTCCTCAACTTTCTTTTCAGCTGTTTTAGGAGCTTCAACTTTCGTTAATTTTTTTGTTTCTGTTTTTACAACTTCTTTTGTCGAAGGTTTTTCCTTTACAATTGCCGTAATCTCCTTTTCAGTCTCATTCAGTTTTGTTTCCTTTACAACTGTAATTTCAACTTTTTTAGGCGTTTCAATTGTATCTGTTTTCGTTACGGTTTCAGCAATTTGATATTCAACCAAAGAAGGTTCAGCAATGGTTTGTGGCATATTATACACATCGTATTGCACTGTAGGTTTTTCAGTTTTGGTTGCGTCATCTTTACCAATCATTGGTAAAACCAAACCGCTCCATTGCTCCGTTACGAATTCTTGCACGGGTTGCGGTGTATTAAAATATAGGAAGCCACCAACAATAATGGGAATTAATGAGGCTGCGGCTAAAAATTTTGACATGTGTTTGTTAGAGGTTTTAGTTTTAGACGAATCTAAAATGTAATTGGCTTGTAAATTTGAAAGACCGTAAGCGGCGATGAAATAATTTTGAGCATTTTCTGGTTTGAAGTCAATTTTTCCAGCGTCATTAAATTGTAATGATCCGATATTTTGTAAGGTTAAAACTTTTCCATTTTTCAAATGTTCTTGCCAAAAATAAACTTGTTCATTCAAAAATGTTTGCGCATTTTCAAAAGACATTGGCTCATCTTCTACAATTTTATTAACCAAAACACCATCACTTTTTGTTAAAGTTGTATTGAAAGAAAGCTCTTTTCTTGGTGGAATAAATGTGTTTGTTTGCTCGTCAAACGCCACATTAGCAGTGTTTGAGATAAACGCACCAAAGTTTGGAACGATTACACAATCGTGCTGAAATAATAATTGACTAATATGCTCTTCTAACCTCATACTACGAAATTAACATTTTTTTTAGATTTAGCAAAAAATAAATACTTAAAATTATTCTTAGTTGGTTTAATATTAATAATTTAACAAAATGCAAACCGATTTACCATATATTTTAGCACTTTCTTTCCAGAAAGGAATTGGCGATATCACGGCTCGAAAAATTATTCAATTTTTTGGTTCGGCAGCGGCTGCTTGGAATTGTAAACCAAAAGATTTGATGCAAATTTCGGGAATTGGACAGCAAATAAGCAAAGATTTTGGGAATAAAAAATGGTTAGATTTAGCTTTTAACGAAATAGAATATTGTAAAAATAATCAAATCAATATTTTAACTTTTTATGATGAAGCTTATCCACAATTCTTAAAAGAATGTATTGATGCACCTTTAGTGATTTTTTGCAAAGGAAATTTAGAATTTAATCATCTCAGTAATAAAAAGATTTCGATTGTTGGAACACGAAAAATGACCAATTATGGACGAAATTTTATTACTGAATTAATTGAAGGTTTAGCTGATTTTGATGTTACAATTGTGAGTGGATTGGCGTATGGTTGCGATATTGAAGCACATTCAAATGCGCTTAAAAATAATGTTGTAACATGGTCGGTAATGGGAACAAATTTTGAACGAATTTATCCTGTTGCTCACAAAAAAATTGCGATTGAAATTTTACAAAAAGGAGGTTGGATTACGGAGCAACCAAGTTTTAAAATTGCTTCACCTGAAGCTTTTTTACAACGAAATCGGATTATTGCAGGTTTGTCGGATATTACAATTGTGGTAGAGTCTGCTTTTAAAGGAGGAAGTTTGGTGACTGCAAAATTTGCAAATGAATATAATCGCGAAGTATTTGCTTTACCAGGGAAATCAACCGATGTGTT
Organism: Empedobacter sp. UBA7611; assembly: GCF_002484365.1. Classification (NCBI taxonomy): domain Bacteria; kingdom Pseudomonadati; phylum Bacteroidota; class Flavobacteriia; order Flavobacteriales; family Weeksellaceae; genus Empedobacter; species Empedobacter sp. UBA7611. The sequence continues at coordinate 18,259 of NZ_DLJR01000061.1, read as the reverse complement.
GAGTATTGGGTGTAATTATTTGATAAAATCTCATCAAGCTTATTTGGTCGAAAATTCGAAAGATATTATTGATTATTTTAACTTCAATTCGAAGAAGAAACCAAAACAAATAGATTTGTTTATTGAGTTTTCTGATGATGAAAATTTAATTGTAAATTATCTCAAAACCAATGGAAAACAACATATTGATAAAATGTCTTTTGACTTAAATTTGAAATCCTACGAATTGATGCCAACCTTATTAGATTTGGAATTGAAGCAAATAATTTCTACTCTTCCAGGCAAATTTTATGATTTATTGTAACAAGCAATACAATTTTTAGCAAGTTATTTTGTTATAAATTACAGTATTTTTGTGCATTATGAAGACAAAATTGTTCATTTTCATCACCATGATTTTCACAAGTTTAAACGCTCAAAATGATAAAGTGCGTTGGACTGATCTTTTTTCTTACAATAATGTGAAATTGTTGGAAGAAGTAAATGGTGTGATTTATTGTGGAACTGAAAACGGAATTTTCTTGTTCAATCCTCAAAATCCAACAAGTGATTGGATTAAACTAAATAAAACCAATTTTTTGAACAATGTTGGGGTTTCTGCAATGGCTTATGATATAGATTCGGATTCGTTTTTAGTTGGGTATGAAAATGGAGGTTTAGATTTATTGAAATCTGGAGAATCGACAATGGTTTTGGATATCAAATGGAATGGTTTTTCGGGTGATAAAAAAGTCAATCATATTTTTATAAATGATGGAATTGCGTTTATTTCTGGAGCTTTTGGAATTGTTTCTTTCGACTTAAAAGAGGAAGAATTTAAAGAAACAACACGTACAAATACAGCTGTTGTAAATGATGCAACAATTAACGGAACAACTCTTTATATTGCAACAGATAAAGGAATCTATTCGAGCGAATTATCGGATAAGAATTTGAATAATCCAGATTTTACAAATAGAAAAATTTGGAAAGAAGAAATTGTTGGTCAAAATGTTACAAATATAGAATTATTTGAAAATGAGATTTATTATTCGGTAAACAATGAATTAAAATCATTAAATGGCTCTTCAGTGGGTTCTTATAATACAATTCTTAATTTAAAATCATCTAATGGACAATTAATTGTTACTCAAAACAATCAAGTTTCTGATTTGAGTGGTGTACATTATTCTAAAAATGATCAAGATGGAAATGTTATAAACTTCAACACAGGAATTTTTATTAACAATATTTATTTTGGAGGATCTGTAAATCATGGAATTATTAATTTATCTAATCATAAAGAATTTTATCCCGATGGACCTTTCAATAATAAAGCTTGGTCTGTATCAACAGCTAAAAGTAAAGTCTGGATTGCACCAGGAGGAATGGGAGATGTTTATAATACTCCAGCTGAAAATGTAGATGGTTTTTCATATTACGATAGTAAAAATTGGAAACATTTTTCTTTCTCAAAAATTAAAGCAAAAGATATAGTACAAGTAGAAGTGAATCCATTAGATGATAATAAATTTGTAGTAGGATCTTATAATTATTATGATAGAGATGTAGATGGACGACGAGATGTGTTAGAGTTTAATTTAGCAGATAACGATGAGCCAAAAATAATTTTACAAAAAAATGATTTTTCTAGTTCAAGAATAGCAGGTCTTAATTACGATCTTTTAGGAAATCTATATGTTGCAGCTTCTTTTCCTGTAGATAAAGCGGCAGGTGCTGGATATCCTGATTCAAAATTTAATTATTATGCAAGAAGAAAGAATGGAAATACTTCTTGGGAAATTATTGGATCTGAAAAAAATATAGCTTCTACTGCTGTAAAACCTATAGCAGGTAGCCAATATACTTTTTTTCCTAATGCACGTTATGGTGGAATCTCTGTTGTGGATAACTCAAATTTTAAAGAGATTGTAAATATAAAAGTTGCAAATGGAGACTTACCAAGTGATGATGTACATACAGTTTCACTTGATAAAAGTGGAAATCTTTGGATCGGAACAGGGCAAGGTTTAGTGGTTTTGTACGGAGCTGATAATGCTGTAAGTTCTAATAATATAATTGCCGAGCCTGTTGTTATTATTCAAGATGGAATTCCGGAAGCGTTGTTAACTGATGTTGGGATTTACGCTATAAAAGTAGATAACGCAAATAATAAATGGATTGCAACAAATGGGGCAGGAGTTTATTATGTTTCGGATAGTGGAGAAACGACGAAATTACATTTTACGTCTAAAAATTCACCTTTACCTTCGGATGTTGTGTACGATGTTTCGATTGATGAATCGACAGGAAAAGTATATTTTGCAACAGAAAAAGGTGTGGTTTCGTATAATGGAGATGTGTCGACAGAAGCGAATAATTTTAACAATGCAATTGCGTATCCAAATCCTTATCGACCAGAATATAAAGGGAATGTTACGATAAAAAATCTTCCAAATCGTGCGTTGGTTAAGATTACAGATATTGTTGGAAATTTACTTTTTGAGAAAAAAGCCGAAGGAGGAATTGTAGAATGGAATACAAATAATGCAAAAGGAAAGCCAGTAGCTTCTGGAATTTACTTAGTTTTGATGACAAATGCAGATGGTACAGAAACCAAAACATTGAAAATTGCAGTTGTCCGTTAATGAAAATTTTAGAAACCAAAGCCATTGTACTTTCAAGCTTAAAATATGGTGACACGAGTTTAATTATTCGTTGTTATACACAAGATTTTGGCTTAAAATCATTTATAGCAAAAGGAGTTTTCTCCAAAAAAAAGCGAAATACTTCGTTGTATTTTCCGCTAGCAGAAATAGATTTGAGCTTTCAACCGAAATCAAATGAGCAACAATTGGTTTTCTTAAAATCAGTGCAAACGTCGTATTATTACGAATCGTTGCATTTTCATCCCATCAAATCGGCGATTGTTTTTTTCTTAGCTGAAATCTTAAATTTAGTGTTGAAAGAAGAAGCTGATAATCCTGAATTATACTTTTACATCGAACATTCGCTAAAAGAATTTGATCAAAAGAAAGACGATTTTGCAGATTTTCATTTGATTTTTTTGATTCAATTATCTCATTTTCTTGGTTTTTATCCAAATTTAGAAACTGACGGAAATCTATTTGATTTAGAAAATGGATTTTTTACCAATTCAAATTCATCCATCAATATGTTGAAAGCAGATGAAACTGTTTTGTTCAAAAAATTGTTAGAATTACACTTTTCTGAAGATTCTAAAAATACATTCAATCAATCACAACGTTCTCTCTTACTCGAGATTCTAGTGAAGTATTATCAAATTCATACCAATAATTTCAAGAAGCCAAAATCATTACAAGTCTTACACGAATTGTTTAGTTAATGGGAAGAAAGAATAAAAAATCAAAAAAGAAAGATATAGCAAAAAATACTACAAAAAAAGAGTTTGTTTCTACCAAGACATCAAATTTTATTTCAATTGTATTATTAGTTATTGCATTTGTCCTCTATAAGAAAGATGAATTAATATTATTTAATGTAGGATGGTGGTCTTATATTGTATTATTTATATTTTCACTGATTTTCGTTTTTTTAATATTAAATATACCAATATTTAAACGTAAATTAGTAGAAACGGGATATTGGAAAGATATTGTTTTAATTTCCATTTATTACTCGATTTTTCTCTCAATATCTTTTTATTATGGATCGAAACATATTGTTAATGATTTAGCAAAAGATCAAATAATTACAGAAAATTGTGAATTTTTAGAAGTTAAAAAACGAAGACATAGAAGAGGTGGAGATTATTATAAGCTGAAAGTTAATTTTAAAGGAAATAAAGAAACAATAGATTTAGATAAAAACTTATATCAACAGCTTGAAAAAGTTAGTTTGACAAAAAATCATGCAATTATAAAAGTTAGACCTTCTATTTTTGATATTTATATAGTGGAGAATGTTCTTATTGAATCCAAAATTCTCCTGAAATAAATTCTAACAAATCTTTAAAACAAAGAATAAATAAAACTCCATATATTTGCTATAGTTAAAAGCATTTACAATGAAATTCAATACAAAAGCTATACATGGAGGTCAACAACATGACCCTTCTACAGGAGCCGTAATGACTCCAATTTACCAAACATCAACATTCGCGCAAAGATCACCAGGAGATTACAAAGGATACGAATATTCTCGTGGTGCAAATCCAACAAGAACTGCTTTAGAAAATGCATTAGCATCTATCGAAGGTGGAGTTGCAGGTTTTGCATTTGGTTCTGGTTTGGCAGCAATCGATGGTGTATTAAAATTATTTAAACCAGGTGATGAAATCATCGCGATGGACGATTTATATGGAGGTTCTTACCGTTTGTTTACACGTGTTTATGAAAAATTCGGATTGAAATTCCATTTTGTAGACATGACAAATGTTGAGGCTGTTGTTGCTTTAATTAATGATAATACAAAAATGGTTTGGGTTGAAACACCTACAAATCCATTGATGAAAGTGGTTGATATCAAAGCGGTAAATGATGCTGCAAAAGCAAAAAAATCTGATATTTTAGTCGCTGTTGATAATACATTTGCGTCGCCATATTTACAACGACCAATTGAGTTGGGAGCAGATATTGTGATGCATTCAGCAACAAAATATTTAGGAGGTCACTCAGATTTAGTTGCTGGAGCAATTGTGGTAAACTCTGAACAATTGGCAACAGATGTTCACTTCAATTTATTTGCAACAGGAGGAATTTTAGGACCACAAGATTCTTACTTAGTTTTACGTGGAATCAAAACATTGGCTGTTCGTATGGATCGTCATTGTTCAAATGGAATGAAAATCGCACAATTTTTAGAAGCTCATCCTAAAGTTGCGCATACGTATTATCCAGGTTTAGAAAATCATCCACAACACGAAATTGCGAAAAAGCAAATGAAAGATTTCGGAGGAATGGTAACGTTTACGTTGACTTCTGGGAAAAAAGAAGATGCTTTCAAAATTTTAGAAAACTTAAAAGTCTTCACTTTAGCTGAATCATTAGGAGGAGTTGAATCGTTAGCAAATCATCCAGCTACGATGACACACGCATCTATTCCAGCTGAAAAACGTGCTGAAATTGGTATTACAGATGATCTAATTCGTTTGTCTGTTGGTATCGAAGATATAGATGACTTATTAGAAGATTTAGAACAAGTTTTGAACTTGATTTAATCGATAAATGGAAAATAAAAAAACGGAATCTATAAGATTCCGTTTTTTTTATTGAATTGGAGTTAACGCTTCAGAATTTCGGAGTATTGCAATATATTGAAAATAATCAGTTGTTTTTAAATTTTCTTTTGGTGTAAAGTTTTCTCCAAATAATCTTGACTTTATTTGAATTAAATTTTGAGAAGATTTGTATGGTGAATTTTTCGCATTAAGATTAAAAATTGAAATGGAATTAGACTTTGCAAGTTCTTTAAAATCAAGAATACCTTTTATTAACATCATCGGTCCATCAGCATTTACCCAGTTTATTTTTTCATTTTCTGGAGTAGGAAATTGATCATTTTTAGGTAAATACATTTCACTGTCCAATGTATAACTTACGATGCTTGTTACGTTATATTTATTGTCTAAAAGTCTTTCAGCAAAAGGTTTTTCTTTATCATTCATACTTTTTTGAAGTGTATGAAAAAGACCAAATAATCCATAGAATTTTTCATTTTGTAGATGATTCTTTGAAATGATATGATTAAAATTTTCAATCATTGCAGAATCTCTTGAAATTTTGTTGTTAGAATCATCAAAGTTTGTATCAATACCCAAAACAACGATTTTAGATGAATCATTTAATGTTTTATTGTAATCATACAAGTTGTTCCATTTTTTTAGTAACTCTTGACTTGATTGTTGAGGAATTCTTTTTTTAATAGCTAAAACAACTTCTTTTAATAATTTTTCATTTTTAACATCGGAGCTTAGAAATGTGTTTAATTTTTTAGAATTTAAACTGTCCATTTCGGCAATGTAATAGTTGAATCCAAGATTCTTATTCAAATATTTAAACATAAATTCATCTAATTTTTGATTGTCAGCAAAACCATGAATTTCACCTAATAGAATAACATTTGAAGTGTTGAAGTTATTATCAAAAATCTGAGAATCAAAGTTGCTGTCAATTGTTGTTTTATTATTTTTTAGATAGCCAATATTTGTTTCATTTTTAGAAGCTAAGAAAATTTTATTACTAATAAATAAATACAAAAAAATAAGTGTAATTATTGAAATTAGAGCAATAAAGAAGATTTTTAGGATTTTGATAAGTGTTTTCATGTTGTTAATTTTTATCAAAACTATAGTTAGCAAAAGACTTGTATAAATATATGTTTACGAATTGTTGATTTTTTAGGATGAATTGAGAAAATCATTTACTGAAAATTTTTTCTATTTTTATAAAATGAAGTTTCTAATTCTTTTCTTACTTTCTGTGATGAGTTTTGCTCAAAAGTTGGATACGATTAATCTCAATCAAGTTGAGGTAGTGAATTATTCCAATTACAAACAATTTCGTCCAAAGTTTAAACAAGTGGTTCGATTAACGGATAACACAAGTTTCGGACTTAAAATATTTTCGAATTTATTACTTCCAAATGAGAAAGAAATTGAAATTGTCGCAATTGAAATTTTGTTTGAATCAAAAGTGAAAAAGAAAAATTATTGCAACGAATATTATTATTTCAAACCAATGATTCTAAAATCGATTGAGGATAAACAAAGTTTGATTGAAGAAAAATGGTTTGAAGTGGATAAAGATTATCAAGGAAAATATATTTTTCCGATTCATTTAAAACTTAAACCTTCAGAGATGAAAAACTATTTTATTGGATTAGAAACTTCTTATGAAAATCCTTTTTGTCCCGAAGGAAATGGCTATTTTGATTTGATTAATACGAAACAACCAGTTGATTTATATTATGAAATTAATGGTGAAATGATTAAACAAGATATTTTGAAAAATCATTCACTCAACTACAAAATCTACTACAAATAGAAATTTACTTCCACAATAATTTCAATTCAACTTTATATTTTCCAGCGTATGGTTTTGGGTTTGTCGGTTTCTCAGAAATCGAGAATTGATACACACCACGAGCAGGTAATTCGAAAATGGTTTCTTTGCCAAAAGGACCACCTTTTATAGAATCCACAGGTCCTTTGATGTGATTAATTCTGATATTTGCTGTAGAATCTTGCGCAGAAATTTTGATCCAAACTTTTTTAGCAGAATCTGCATTAAAGGTAAATGTATTTGTTTGTCCTGCTATTTTAGTTGGTTCTGCTTTAGCTTTTGCATAACTTACTTCCAGATTTTCGGTTGTGTTATTAGCACTTAACGGAATAATTTTATCTGCGTTAGATACAACTTTTTGTTGAGGTTTTGTCACAACTTTCTTCTGAGGAGAAGCTGTTTTTACCACTTCTTCCTTCATTACATCTTCTGTTGTTGGCTTATCTTTTTTTACCAAATCCTTGTACGCAGAATCAACTCCAATCTTGCTTGGATAAATGGTTGGTGTAGATTTGTCTTCACAACTATAAAGCGTAATCAATGTAATAAAAGCGATAAAAGTCCATTTCATAACAGAAAAATTCTGTTGTAAAAGTAACTATTTTAACTGCAATTTCAAGGTATATTTTCCTTCAAATGGATCGCCTTGCATCAAACTTTCGCCAATTCGAATTTGATACAAACCTTTTTCGTTTAAATCGTAATTGATTTCTTGTCTAAAAGGACCATCTTTTTCATTATTTGGAGAGATAAGTTGATTAATTCTAATGTTTCCTAGTTTATCTTGAGGAATTATTTGAATAAAAACAGATGAAGAAGAATCATTTCTAAAACTAAATGTTTGTTCTTCTTTTGCTACTTTTTCAATTTCAAATTTACCTTTTCCTTGTATTAATTTCAATTCAGAATTATTCATAATCTTTGGAGAAGCAAAAGCAATTTCCTGAATAGAAGAATCTTTTTTAATTTCTTTTTGTACAGAACCTCCAATTATAAGTGATTTATTTCTTGTAATACAATAAATAAGAATAGCACCAATAGCTATTGTGAGTATTATAATAGGATTATATTTTTTCATTGTTGTAAATTTGTATTTAATTAATTACAAATTCTGAACCAAAATATGTTGTTCTACGAAAGTATTGGAGTTGGGAAACCTATAGTTTTCTTACATGGTTTTTTGGAAAATCATAAAATATGGAATCGTTTACAGAATGATTTATTTCATCACAATCAAATTATTACAATTGATTTACCTGGACATGGAAATTCTGAAAATTTTCAAGAGGTGAATACGATGGAAGAAATGGCAGAAAAAGTGATTGAAGTTCTGGATGAATTAAATCTTGAAAAAGTAGCTTTTGTAGGACATTCGATGGGAGGATATGTGACGTGTGCGTTGGCTGATCTTTTTCCTGAACGAGTAGAAAATATTGTTTTGATTAACTCCTCGACTTTACCAGATGATGAAGCGAAGAAAAATCAACGTTTGAAAGCGTGTGAAACTGCTCGTAAAAATTTCAATGCGTTGGTGAGTTTTAGTATGCCTACTTTATTTGCAGCGCATCATCGAGATCAATTCAAAGATGAGTTGAAATTTGTAAAAGAAATTGCTTTAAAAACTCCAATTGAAGGGGTTTGTGCAGCTTTGAAAGGAATGCGAGAGCGTCCATATCGTTCGTCGATTTTGTATGATTTCAAAGGTGGAATTTATATTATTGTTGGAATGAATGATGAAACAGTTAATCCTGAATTATTTTTAACTTTAATTCCAAATTTACCTAATATTCATTTGTACAAATTTGATGGCGGACACATGGCTTTTATAGAAAATTATGACGAAGTTTTATCGATTTTGAAATCAATTTAACGCTTGCGTTGAAAAAAATCTTTCATCAATAGACCACATTCATCTTCCATAATTCCCGAAACAATTTCAGTTTTTGGATGTAACTCGCCAATTTTTGCTTTAAAACCACGTTTTTCATCCGAAGCACCATAAACCACTTTCGAGATTTGGCTCCAATACAACGCTCCGCCGCACATCACACAAGGTTCTAAGGTTACATACAATGTGCAATCTTGTAAGTATTTTCCACCCAAATAATTTGCTGCAGACGTAATGGCTTGCATTTCAGCATGCGCGGTAACATCAGTCAACGTTTCGGTTAAATTATGTGCTTTCGCGATAATTTTGTTGTTACAAACAATCACAGCTCCAACTGGAATTTCGTCTCGCTCGAAAGCTGTAATCGCTTCGTTAAAGGCTATTCGCATAAAATATTCGTCTGTAAAAAGATTTTCCATTTCTATAAAATTTAAGGCAAAAATAATCATTTCCAAATTGGATATTCGATACATTTGTACAAATTGATGCCTCTTTTATGAATCAATCAAAATATATCATTGCAGCCATTGTAACCTACTTTATGTGGGGATTTTTCAGTTTCGGATTGAAACCAATCGCAGGTTATCCACCTTTGGATATTCTATTTTTTAGATTGTACGTTTCGGTTTTCTTTTTAGTGGTAATTAATCTTGGATTTCGACGCAATAAGATGAAAGCTGATTTTGATTTATTCAAATCATTTGATAAAAAGAAACAGAAAAAATTAGGAAGTTTAATTGTTGGCGGATCGTTGATTTTGATGACAAATTGGTTGATGTTTATTATTGTCATGAATCATATTAGTGTGCAAGCAGCATCGCTTTCGTACTTGGTTTGCCCGATTATTACTACCGTTTTGGCTTTCATTATTCTGAAAGAACATTTGACCAAAATAAAATGGATTGCAGTTGGTATTAGTCTTTTAGCATGTTTGGTTATTTCTATAGGTCATCTTATAGACTTGGTTTATAGTTTGATTGTAGCTTGTACATTTGCACTCTATATCATTATTCAGAGAAGTTTGAATGTTTTTGATAGTTTCAATTTGTTGATGACACAATTATTAATTGTAGCCATTCTGATGTTACCATTGGTTTTCATCTTTTCAGGACCAATTCCGACCGAAACAATTTTCTATCAATGTATCATGATGATTGTGATTTTGTTCACTATCATTCCAATGTTCTTAAATAATTTTGCTTTAAAAGGAATTGACTCTTCAACCGTTGGAATTTTAATTTATTTGAATCCAATTATGAATTTTGTTTTAGCAATTTTCTATTACAAAGAAGCCGTTTCTCCAATGCAAATGATCGGTTATAGTTTGATTTTACTAGCGATTGTAGTGTTTAATTCACAAACAATTTTCAAAATGAAAAACATAAAAAAATCTGAAGTTTAAAGTTCAGATTTTTTATGTTGATTTTTCAGGAAATATTATTTGATGTAAACAGAATTTGGTGAAACTCCAGTTGTAATTGCTGGATTTTTAAGACCTCCTTGTGCATTCTGAATTAATAATCGTCCATTAGAATTGTAATCTTTTGCGTCTAAAACATAAAAAGTATCACCTTTTACATAAAAACCATATACATTATCAGCTCCTGTTATGTAATCTGCTTTTGTAGGCAAAACTGTCGCATTTGTAGCCATAGAATAAACAGAATTATTAACGATGTAATACAATTTACTATTCTCTGCAACTAAGAAATTTGGATGTTGTCCATCAGGAAAATTCATTTCTAATTTGTCTTCTGAAGTTAAATTATAACGAACCAATTTTCCTTTTGTAGTATTATTTCCGTAAGAAACACCTTGAGAAAGTACTAATAGATTTCCGTTTTGAATTGTTAAATCCGTCGGAACATCACCAACATTTATACTTTTTTTATCATTTGTTTTAAGGTCAATAATTGTAACTGTTTTACCTGTTCCCCAGCCACCTTTTTGTGCAACATAAAGTTTGTTATTGTCAAGAATCATTTTTTCTGGACCTTCGTCAACCTTATATTTTTCTACGAAAGTTAAATCACTGATTTTGTATTTTGCAATAAAATCGTCTGTCGTAACATTAGGATCTCCCCAGTTTGAGATATACAAAAATTGATCATCAGAAACGATATAACGAGGGTTGCTCATATTATCTGATGATGGAATTGTACTAATTTTTTTGAAAGTTGTGTTGTCTACAACTTCTACTTTATTAGAAACATTAAGAACAATATAAGCTTTGTTTCCTTTGAAATACATGCTTTGTCCTACAGAACCCAATTGCGCACCTGCGTTCGCAGTCTTGAAAATTTCTTGAATAGGATTTGTTGTACTTACATCTTTTGTTGGATCAAAATAAGTGATTTCTGCGTTAGCTGAATTGAAACCTCCTTCATTCAAAATAAAAACTCCTTTCGAGTAGTTTCCTTTTTCAGGATCATTGTTTGGTCCATCATCGTCATTTGAACAAGATTGTAAAAATACTCCTGCCAAGGCTATAAGTGCGATTGATTTAAATTTAGTCATAGTTTTTTAAAATTTTATTTGTATTTGTATGTTATAATTTGTGCCTGGTTGCCAACGATTTTCTTGCGTTTGATATTCTTGGTTAAACACATTATTCACTCTCATAGAAACGCTATAAAGTGGTGAAATCGTATAGTTTAAACCTAAATTCGCTAGCCAAAAACCATCAAGTGTTCTTTCTTCTTCCGAATCGGTAAAAACTTTACTTGTATAAATATTTTGTACAAAAGCAGATAACCGTTTGTAAGTGTATTGTGCGCTCGCCGTCCATTTATGGTTTGGGGAATACATCAATTCCTTATTTTTAAATTTATCTTTTGTTTTGATGTATGCATAAGTTGTATTGAAACTAAACGCATTCCATTTGTAATTTCCAATCATTTCAAAACCATAGGTTTCTGCTTTGTTGATGTTCACAGGAACCCAATAAGAACTGTTTTGCGAGCTCGGAATCCATTGAATCATATCACTCAACTTATTATAAAAAATATTGGTTTGAATGTTTAAATTTTTGCTGATAAAATCATTTCCTAATTCAAATTGATAAGCTGATTCTGATTTCAAATCTGGATTTCCGCCAGTTTTCCAAAATAAATCATTGTACGTTGGATTTCTGAAATTTTTCGAAACATTTCCTCTCAATTGATATGAATGTATTGGACGATAATTAAAACCTAACGAATAAATAAATGGATTTTGGTACGTGTCCGAAAAATCTTGGCGAATACTCGCTTCGTATTCCAAAACATCTGATAATTTATGCTTCGCGATTAAGGCAAAATTGATAGAGTTTTGATCACTTTTGGTCAAATTATTTCCACTTCCTTGATTATAATTAGCTTCAGATAAAAGTGAAAGCTCGAAATTATTGGTCAATTGATGATTCAGATAATATTTTAAAATATAATTATCAACTTGTAAATCGTCCGAATGAGATTTGTGAATATTGTTGAAATAACTGCTTTCTTCTCGGATATAAGCTAATTTTAACTGCGATTGCCACTTTTCATTTGGATTGAAATTCCATTCTGTCATCAAACGATAATCCTGATTTTCGTACCCAGAAGGCGTTGAACCAATATCAACCAAAGGAAATTCTCGCTTTCCAAAATTGAACATTGAATAAAGTTTCAATTCATTTTTAGGATCGAATTTATAACCAAAATTTCCATTCATCGTATTGAAATAATATTTCCCGTTCAAATTTTTCTTCATGTGATTCGGAATTTTATAATCATTATCAGATTGATTTCGTTCGTAATCGATTGAAGAACTAAATTTTTCTGTACTATATTTCAATTGATATTTTCCCGACCATGTATCGTAACTTCCGTATCCTAAATTTATTTTTTGCTGTAAACCTTTGTCATACTCAAATTTATTCAACAAATGAATTGTACCGCCGATAGAACCTGTTCCATACGCAATACTTCCGCCTCCTGGTTTCACTAAAATTCCGTCAAACGAATTACTTGCAAATAAATTAAAATCCGTTTGTCCTGTTGTTTGCGAATTGACATTTATTCCGTTCCAAATTACCGCTGTATGCGAAGCTAAAGTTCCACGAAACGAAGGCGAAGAAACCATTCCTCGTCCATTTTCTTTAAAATAAATTGGCGTTTGCGCTTGTAAAACTTGCGTCAGTTGATTAGGATTTTGCTCTAAAATACTATCATTAAGTTTGATAATACTTTGAGATTTGTAATGATTTTTAAGAAAAGCATCGTTCAAAATCAAAGGTTTCAAATTGATGGTATCCGTCTGTGCAAAAGCAATTCCAGCGATAAGATTAAAACAAAGAAAAAGTTTTTTCATATTAAAATCTGTTTTTCCTCCGAAAACATTTTCTATTAATTTGTTAGCAATGGCAGGTTTCCTGACTTATTCTTTTACAAAAAGTATGTTAGAATTTACAGTTGCGGGGACAGTTTTGGAATTGAACCAAATTCCCTTTTAACTCACTCGTTGAGCACCATTTTATGCAAATGTAAAGAAAAGCAATTGATTTTATAAAAAGTAGATTGTTAAATCGTTAACCTTAAATTAAGATCAGATTTATTTTATTTGTACAGTATTCAAAATCATTATATCTAGTGATTTTTAAGAATGATGGACAAATTAAATTTGTAACCAACAAAAACAATTATTATTTAAACTTTAAAAACGATGGAAAACAATCAGCCGTACAAATCAGAGAAAAAAATCATTGCTGGAATTTTAGGAATTTTAGTAGGATATTTAGGAATTCATAAATTCTATTTAGGATATACAAAAGAAGGAGTTATTCAAATTATTGCCACTTTTGTAACATTTGGATTTGCTGGACTTATTGGATTTATTGAAAGGATTATTTATTTGACTAAATCTGACGAAGAGTTTGATAAAACATATGTAGAAGGTCACAAAGGCTGGTTCTAAAATAGAGATTACATTCTTTTTTAAATATTTTTTCGATCCCAAAATAACTTTAGATTATTTTGGGATTTTTTTATTGAATGAATTCGTTTTAAATAATTCGCAAGTTTTTTATTACATTTGCTTTAGGAAAAAATATAATAAAGAACGAAATCGCATAAAATGGCTATAAAAACATTTAGAGAAGTAATCGCAGAGGCAATGAGTGAAGAAATGCGTCGCGATGAATCTATATTTTTAATTGGAGAAGAAGTAGCAGAATACAACGGAGCGTACAAAGCTTCGAAAGGAATGTTAGACGAATTTGGAGCAGAACGTGTAATTGATGCGCCAATCGCAGAGGCTGGTTTTTCTGGAATCGCAATTGGATCTACAATGACGGGATGTCGTCCAATTGTAGAATACATGACATTCAACTTCTCATTAGTGTCTATTGACCAAATTATCAATAACGCTGCAAAAATTTATCAAATGTCAGGAGGACAATTCAACTGTCCAATTGTATTTAGAGGACCTACTGCTTCTGCAGGACAGTTAGGAGCAACTCACTCACAAGCTTTTGAAAACTGGTATGCAAATGTACCTGGCCTTAAAGTAATTGTTCCTTCAAATCCTTATGACGCAAAAGGTTTATTAAAATCTGCAATTCGTGATAACGATCCAGTTATTTTCATGGAATCTGAACAGATGTATGGGGATAAAATGGAAATGCCAGATGAAGAATACACAATCGAAATTGGTAAAGCAGAAATCAAACGTGAAGGTACAGATGTAACATTAGTTTCTTTCGGGAAAATTATTAAGCAAGCTTACATCGCTGCTGATGAATTAGCAAAAGAAGGAATCAGTGTAGAAGTAATCGATTTACGTACAGTTCGCCCATTAGATTATGATACAATCTTCAAATCTGTGAAGAAAACAAATCGTTTGGTTGTTTTAGAAGAAGCTTGGCCTTTTGCTTCTGTTGCTTCAGAAATTACTTATATGGTTCAACAAAAAGCTTTCGACTATTTAGATGCGCCAATCAAACGTATTACAACGAAAGATACATCAGCACCTTACGCTCCAAACTTATATGAAACTTGGATTCCAAATGCAAAAGATGTAATTGAAGCTGTAAAATCAGTTATGTATAAATAATATAAGATTTATCAACTATATTTGTAAAGTCTAGCACATATTTTGCTAGGCTTTATTTTTTTAAACAAATCTTATTGATGAAAAGTTATATAACAGCTGTTTTTTTAGTTGTTTTGACGTCTTTGCACGCTCAAGTAAAAATTCAGGGAAAAGTGATCGATTCTGAAACATTGAAACCGATTCCTTATGCAGATATTCGTTTACCGGAGTTAAAAGTTAGTGCTACATCCAACTCAGATGGAACTTTTTATATCGAATCTAGTTCGAATACAAATAAAATTGTCGTATCAAAAAATGGATACGAAACTTCTGATTATGTAATCGAAAATAAAATTGATTATAATTTTATTGCTCAATTATTTTTAGCAGAAGACAATACTTCAGAAGAAGATGATGGAACGGTAGATTTACAAACCGCTGTTGTTTCGGCAAAGAAAAAACGTCTTAAAAAGAAAGAAAATCCAGCTTATGCTATTTTACGTGAAGTATGGAAGCGTAAAAAGAAAAATGGGCTAAAATTAGCTCCTCATTATCAGTACGACGAATACGAAAAGTTGCAATTTGATATTAGTAATATCGATTCAACTTTTATGAAACGTAAGATTTTTAAAGGAATGGAGTTTGTTTTCGAGAAAGTAGATACTTCTTCTATTAATGGAAAAACATATTTACCAGCTTTCTTGAATGAGTCAATTTACAATGTTGCGGGAATTAATAAACCTTCAACAAAAGAGCGTCGCGAATTAATTGCAAATAAGACATCAGGTTTCGAGAAAAATGAAGTGGTAGCTTCTACGGTAAAAAATCTTTTTCGTGATATTGATATTTATGATAATCGTATCAATATTTTAGACATCAAATTTGTGAGTCCAATTGCGACAGATGGTTTCGCGGTTTATGATTACGAATTGAAAGATACTGTTGATGTAGATGGAATAGAATCTTATCGAATCAAATATTATCCGCGTCGTGAAGGAGAGTTGACATTTAAAGGAGAATTATATATTTCGAAAGATGCTTATGCGGTGAAAGAGGTTGTGATGGAAACAACGAAAGAAATGAACGTGAATTTTGTGCGTAATATTTTCATGAATTTGGAATATGATATTCCAAATGATTCTATTTTCTACCCAAAGAAAGAATACGCGATGTTGGATATGTCGTTGTTGAGTAAAAAGGAAAGTGCAAAAGGAATTTTTGCGCATAAAACGGTGAATTATTACAATTACGATTTCGATACAATACATCCCGAAGCTTTTTATTACGAAAAATTAGATCCAGCAAAAGCTGCGCTTAACGAAAAAGATAATCAGTTTTGGGCAGAAAATCGTCCTGAAGCTTTAACGAAAGATCAAGAAGGGATTTACGAAACATTAGAGCAATTAAATAAAGTACCAAAATTCAATAATATTGTGAAAGCAATCGAGATTTTTGGTTCTGGATATTACAATGTCGGAAATGCTATTGATATCGGGAATTTATATTCATCTTTTGGATACAATCAAATCGAAGGTTTCCGTTTGAGAGCTGGAGCTCGTACATATTTTTCGCAAAATGATATGTGGCGTGCGCAAGGTTTCTTGGCATATGGTTTTGGAGATGATAAATTCAAATATGGAGCAGATTTTCGTTACATGTTCAATAAATATAATCGTTTTCAAGTCGGTATCGGAACAAAACGTGATGTAGAACAATTGGCTGCAACGTTAACGGCTTCTGACGGAATTATGACGCGTAGTTTTGCTTCGTCATCAATCATCAATCAAGGAGATAATACATTTTTGAGTAATAATAATTTGACAAATGTGTATGCGTCGATCGAACCTTGGAAAAATGTAACATTTCGTGTTGATGGAAATTATCAATTAATTAAACCAGCTGATGCAGAACATTTCTCGATTGGTTATGAAAAAAATGGTCAGATAAAAGAAACTTTAACAAACTCAAGTGTAAGTGTTTCGGTAATTGCTCGTCCAGGTGCAAAATATTCTCAATATGGAATTGATCGTTACGAAATGACAACACTTGCTCCAACGTTGATGTTGCGTTATACAAAAGGATTGAAAGGTGTAATTAATTCAGATTTTGAATATGATAAATTACAATTTTTATATACACAACCAATTTTGATTGGATCTTTTGGTAAATCATTGGTAACTGCAGAAGCTGGAAAAACATTTCAAGGTGTTCCTTTATCATTAATGAGTGCATTACCTGGTAATGAGAGTTACGGACAAGTTTATGGTACATTTTCGCAATTAGATTATTATGAATTTGTAACAGACGAATATGTAACGATGAATTGGGAACATCATTTTAACGGTTGGATTTTGAACAAAGTTCCGTTAATCAAAAAATTAAAATTAAGAGAAGTTGGATTCTTGAGAGCGGCTTACGGAGACATTTCTGAGAAAAGTAAAGCTATTAATCGTTCGACAATAGAATATTTTGCACCAAATCAACAAATCTACTACGAATACGGGTTTGGGATCGAAAACATTGGTTTTGGAAACATTAGACCAATACGTGTTGATTTTAATTGGCGCGGAAATTATAATAATTTGCCAGATGTTCGTAAATTTGGCATCACAATCGGTTTAGATTGGAATTTTTAGAAAATACATAATAAAAAAAAGAATATTACAATGACTTTTGATGCAATCATTGAAATCCCAAGAGGATCTCGCAATAAATATGAAATGGATCACGAAACAGGAAGAATCCGTTTTGATCGTGTTTTATACTCTCCAATGTTCTACCCAGCTGATTACGGTTTCGTAGAAAATACATTAGGATTAGACGGAGATCCAATTGACGTATTAGTTTTCTTAACAGAACCTACTGTTCCTGGATGTGTAATCGAAGTAAAAACAATCGGTGTTCTTAAAATGTCTGATGACAAAGGACAAGATGAAAAATTAATTTGTGTACCAGTTGCTGATCCAACATGGAACCAATTAGAAAACATCACTGATATGAATCCTCATACATTGAAAGAAGTTGAGCACTTTTTCAGAGTTTATAAAGACTTAGAAAATAAAACAACAACAATTGAAGGGTACGGTGATAAAGCAGAAGCAGAACAATTATTGCAAGATGCAAGAGAGCGTTTCGTACCAGCTCACTAAGAAATAATTTATAATTTCATATAAATAGTCCTCATTTTTTGAGGACTATTTTTTTTGAAATCGTTTTAACACTATTCTCTTTGTATATTAATTTTTAGTTATTAATTTCAACTCGTAGTGCATTTAGGTAATATTAATTTTTAAGTTGT
>NZ_DLJR01000058.1:0-13457 GCF_002484365.1 Empedobacter sp. UBA7611 | reverse complement strand
CACTTTAAGAGACAGTCCTTAGGGTGTTAAAAAAAATCATTACTAAAAATCCCCAAAGTGTTACTTTGGGGATTTTTATATTTCATCTATGATAATTTGAAATATTACACTTCTTCTTTAGATAAATCTAAATTATAAAAATCTTCAAAAAACATATCTAATCTATCTTTATCTGATTCATTAATTATAAATTCAATATCCTCTTGTTTAAAATCAGGAATACCGAAGTTCTTTATATAAGTCCCATTTAAAGAGTAATAAGAAGAAGAATAAGGTTTACTTGTTGATTTTATATAAAACCAAAATAAACGAGATTCCATAATTTTTTTAACCAATTGCATTTCTTCGTTAGAATGCCCAATAATAGCTTGTCCATTATAAAATAATAATTCATCATCATTACTCATAACATATGAAGGTATTTTATCTGAGAATTTAGGGAAAAATAATTTATTATTCACTTTTTCTAATGACTGAGTTCTTCCAAAAGCAAACCATTTTTCATAATCTCCTTTCCCTTTATCTCTACCTGAAAGTATTTGTCTTTTTTTCTGTAAATATTCAAATGCTTTAGGATAGGTCACTCTTAAATAATCTTCTTCTAATGCTTTCGGCTTAATATCGTTATTGTAAGGAAACAAAACTTTTTCTATAACATTATCAAAATCAATTTTTCTACTCAATTTATTTGAATTCAAAATATCTTTACAGATACCTTTTTCAATTGGATAAAGACTTCCATTCTGCAAATAATAAAATTCATCATCTTCATCAACTGGTTTGAATATATAAATATCATTCTTTAATGTAGCTATTCCATGTCTAGTTTTATATTTTTCACCAAAAGGTGTTCCCACAGATTCAATTTTAGAAATAATTTCATTATTATTCAGATTCCATCCATTCTTTGCATCAAGATTTTTATATTTTATTCTACTATATTGATTTCTTTTCGAAGGTAATTCCTTATTCTCGGATTTATAATATTCTATATAATTTTGTTCTACTTTTTCCAAAAAACAAATACAAGTATAAGTACTCTTAGATTTAAATATCTGAAGTGTCCCAAAATCAATAATCTTAATAGATGTATTATTTCTTTCAAAGTAAGCTCTTAAAGCCCTACCATTCAAACTTTTAAAAAAAGTATTCATTGTTATAAAGCCCAGAATACCATTAAGAGCTAAATTCTCATACCCTATTTGGAAAAAAGGAATATACAAATCTGGATTACCAGTAGTGCACACTTCCCAAAGTTTTACATTTTCTTTAGACTTTTCATCAAGATTACGAGCTGATACATAAGGTGGATTACCAACTATAATTTCAAAGCCATGAAAATCTTCTATTACTTCATTCCAATTAAACAGCAATGTATCTCCATGATGAATATTAAAATTAAACTCTTCAATATCCTCTCCTTCAGACAAAGCTAAAAGACTCAATAGCAATTTGCTTCTATTTACCGAATAATTTTGAATATCTAAACCAAAAATTTGATTTTCAAAAATATATTGGTATGTATTATTTGTTCTACGTTTTAACTCTTTTACAGCTGTATACAGGAATCCCGAGCAACCGCACGCGATATCCGCAACTTTAATATTATCCAGATCAAGATTATCCCTTTTTAATGATTCATTTACAATATAATCTCTTATATCCGAAGGTGTATATATTGCACCATTTATAATTCTGTCTGAAGGTGAGATAACAAATTCGAAAAGTTCAATTAGCTTTTCGATATCAAAAACATCTATTTCTTCATTAATGATTTCAATGAATTGAACTAAACTATCCCATTCTTGAATTTGATTTTCAGTGATGGAATATTCTAATAAAAAGCGATTCTCTAAAACGGCTAATTGATTTATTTCTAAAAAAGCAGACACAATAAGCCTATCAACTTCTAATGGTTGGGTTGGATAAGTTTTTAAGTATCTGAATATGTTTCTCATATAAAAATAGGGCAAATATCATTAATAGGGTTCCAAACTATATCACCCTCAGTGAAAGGCTTCCAGTTATTGGCTAAAGTATGGAAATATGGCTTCCAAATAGCAGTTTGATAACTTTGCTGTAGCTTAACAAATTCTCTCTCATCTTTTAGACTTTCAAATGCAATCGGATAAAAGTTAGAAGTAAGAAAACCAATTCCTAAAATAAAATCAACAGGTTTATGCATGATTCTAGGCGTATCAATATAAAATAGATCACCTAAATTAGGGTTATTTGACTTTGTTGGATTAAAATTATATTGTAAATGATAAATTGGATGTGGCTCTTTAGTATTTGTATTACCAATATGTTTATCAATATGAAATCCAAAATGATAAGTTTTTTCTCCAACACCTTTTATCATAACATTATATGCCAATTCAACGAATGGATCATTAAATGTATTCCAATGTTCAATCTTTGCCCGCAACTTCATATTCAAGATAACTTCTCCTTTTGTAATATCTTGAGGTTTTACATGACTTAATGTATCTAAGGGCATTTTAAAATCTTCAATATCATACCCCCAAATATTCTCATTTGTAGAACCATCTTTCAATTTTGGAATAAAGTCTTTATTCTGGAGTTGAGAAATTACGGTTTCTAATACCGAAGTAGTGACGTCTCCGCCAACTATTCTTGACAATAATTGGCTTAATTGTCTCAGATCTTTCGCCCTTTCATTTCTGAAACTCATATTTTTACTACTTACAGCCATATTTTATAAGTTTTTTTTACGCTCTTCAATTCTCTCTTGTTCAGAATAATGGGGCTCAATTCCTTTATCTACACCTATTCTTTCTAATACTGCATATAGAGATATGTATTTAGGTTCTTGCCATGATTTTAACTCATGTGATAATTTCACTTTAAATCCTTCTAATGGGTCTAAAGGATACTTAGTAGCTTCACAAATTGTCCAAAATTCGGTACTTGTATTAAGTTCTATGGATTCTGCTGCAATAATACCATGAACATTAAAATTTTTTTTCAGAATAGTAACCCTTTCTTCGGCTTTTAAAAATGAGAAATTCTTGTCTGAAATCGTTTTTAACTTTGTATTTAATAAATCAGCCCACCATCTATTCCAGCCATTCGAGAATAAGCCATTGAACTTACAGTCTTCAAATTTTGACAATAGTTCTGTCCAATGATCACCACTTGCTTGAATATTTACGCCTAGTCTCGCTGCTAAAACAGTTTCTTTAATTAAAGGGTTCGTACAGTGGAAAAGAGTTTTTACAGTAAAATGTGCAAAATCATATGGTACAATTATATCTTGATTATAGAAACGCTCAAATATCCTCTGGTCTAAATTTTTTAAATCTTCTCTTTGAAATATTTGATTTAGAGAATTTGCATCAAAAGGTAATATTTTATACCCTTCCGCTAATGCTTTTAGCTTCCTTGAAAATCGTTCATAATCTGGATTTTCTGATTTTCTAAAAGTATAATCAAACAAATCGTGACTTGTTTTATCTGATTTATATGTTTCTTTTATTTTCTCCCAGGTAGAACATAATACAATTGGAAAAGAAAGTATCTCTTTTCTTGCACTTATTGCTCTTAATTCTGCACTAATTGAAATTGCACTATACTCTAACTGATTTGGACCTTCTCCATCTAACCTTAAATCAATTAATAAACCATCATAATTTTCTTCAGCTATTTTTTGTTTTATTTTTGATTCTAAAACAGAAAAACTTAACCCTTTTTCTATTGAAAGCTGATGAACCTCAATTAAGCCTGTATCATTAAAACCACTGATTAATGATGTTATTGAGTCATCACTTTCATCATCAACATATATATATTTAGGTATTGACATTATTTATTTTTTTAGTTTTTTGGTATTTCTATTCTTATTGTTGTATTATAACCTTCTACAGGAGATGAAACATATATCTCTCCATTGTAGAACTCAATTATATCCTTTACGATTTTCAAGCCCAGCCCAGTACCTGTAAGAGCTGTAGCATCATTAGAAGTATGGTTAGAAGCTGTTGATGTAGTATAGAATGCGTTAAATATATTTTCTTCGTTTTCTTTGCTAATTCCATCACCATTATCCGAAAACTCTAAGAAAACAATCTTATCATCTTTACCACATCTAATAAAAATATTACCATCAGTTTTCGCTCTCTTAATTGCCTTTTTTGAATTAGTATACAAGTTAAACAATATGGAAGCCCATTCTGACGGATGCATTGGAACAGTAAATAAATCATATCCTTCATACTTGCTTGGACGCATATTTATTGAAGCTCTTTTCAAATCATTTGAAATAACTTTTTCAAAATTTCTAACCACATCTCTTAGTTCTATCGATTCTAATTCTCTATGTACATTTCTAGAAATTGTTTTATCAAAATACGAAGTATAGGTACTAAATGATTTTACATTTGTTTCTAACAACTCAGCTCTTTCATAAACTTCTTTATAGTCTTTGACTGCATTTTTAAGAAATCGAATATCCGCATCAAAACCTGGTAAAAAACGTTGAACTTCATGAACGAATTCACCAATCACTAAACCTAATCCTGCCAACACCCGAAGCATATTGTTTTCATCAATTAATTCTTGTGTCTGTATTTTTTCTACTTCTCTAGCTTTTTTTAGATCTGCAATTAGTTCATTCGCTCTATCTACAGTTTCGGTAGGTTCTGTAGCCTCAATGTTATTCTCATTTTCAATCCCAGTTTTTTTAAAAAGTTCTTCAATTTGCTCTATTGCATTGTCAACTTTTTCTGAAGAATTTTCTGTCTCTTTCTTATATCCTTTTTGAGAAGCTGTCACCTTTCTACCTCTCAACTCTTGAACTTTCATAACAGCAGTTGTTAACGACCGATAAACAAAATTGGTTAATTCATTTAAGCGATCATTTTCTATCAACCCTTCTCGGCTAGAGGTTTCTTCAAAATCGTTATTCAAATCTTCAAGTTCAACGAAACCGAAGAAATTTCGATTAGGATGTTGAGCTAAAATAATATTTCTATTATTCGATTTATCTAAACCTAACCAGTCATCACCCTGTTCACCATAAGGTAGAACACGAAAACCATTACGATATAATTTTATTCCGCCTTTCTCATAGCCTAGTTCCCTGATAAACGTTACGGTACCAGGAGAGAAAAGTTTAGGATCATAAATAAAATAATAAGCTTTGAAATGTACTCCTTTAATTAGATTAAATGGGGTTGTGGTATCTTCTTTATCTTTTTCATTATTACCTATTGGATATACTTCTTCGGGAAAATTTAATTTATCACTTTTCAAAGCCCAACACCCCTGTCCATCATCTAAAACATAACCTTCAATTTCTGCTAAAGCATGCTGGAAAATCGCTCTTTCTTCATCAACAATTGCAACCAAATCACCATTATCACTACGATAATAATTACTCTTAAATCCTTCATCAATGGAATTTTCTATTTCCTCTTCTTTCTTTTTTGAAAGTGGGAATGGTTGTAATAACTCCGATGTGTAACGATATACACGTTTAATCATCGCATCAGACCAACCTTCTCTTAAACCTTCAATTATTAATGTTGTGCCACTATTTTTAGTTTTGGAAATAAATTCGATTGAATTGGAAACAGTCAACAAATCTTTATCGGTTGCGAAATCATCCCAATTAATAATTACTTTTAATGCTTCCTGAGATTGTATTGTTTGGGTAATAATTATTAGTTTATTACCTAGACGTTGTGTCGCGAATCTACCAATTCCTTTTTTACCTGCTTTCTGACGCTTATACTTTTCTGAGACCGGATTATGAATTTTATCTGAAGAAGACAATCGCATAAAACCATTTACCAATTGCTCTCGGTTCATTCCATGTCCATTATCCTCTATTATTAAATTTCCTCCTTTATTCCATGCGTTTTCAAAAATCAAATCAACTACTGTAGCATCTGCATCATAAGCATTTTTTATAAGTTCTGAAACTGCTGTTTCTTGCTTGCCAACAAGCTCTTTTCCTAATCTATTTATAATACCTGCATCAACAGAAAACCTAACAGATGATTGATCTAAACTTGCTATTTCATTTGAAATAGAAATAATTAAATTATTATCAGAATTTGCTTTAGAAATTTCTTCAGACAACTTCTTTTTAAGCTCAATAATTTTTTGAGAGTTATCCATTCTTACTTACAATTATTATTAATTAACAGTATTAACATTCAATTCTTCAACTATTATAAGCTAAATATACAGCTATATAATACATCATTAGTACTGTATCTTTAAAATAGTAACTTTATTTTTCCATAACTGTTCCACAACCATTTATTAATTACAGACCTTTTTAAACAAGTATGTAAAGATATTGATTTTTGAATTGTTAAAATCTAAACTTTATAAAATTAAATTCATTCCTATAAAAATACTGATAATATAATTTGAGTATTTACCTCAGAAATTATTATAATAAAAGTCTTATACAATGTCTCCACAAAAAGGTTGACCTACACGCTTATAAATAGAACGTGATAAATTCTAAAACGAATAAAACAACGAATTCTCCAAGGTTTAGTTTGTGTAATTAAATTGTAAGAATTACATCAAACTAATTGGAAATTCTTCTACAATCATCTCAATTGATTCTATAGTTGATTGCTCTTTTAGTAGTAATGATTCTCTATATTCCATAGCCTCCGCATCTGTTATAAATTCAGCTTCAAAGCCTAACTCTCCTATCTTTTCTTTAATTTCTTGAAGAGTTACATTAAAAAACTCTCTTCTATAGTTAAATAAATTGACAGCTCTATCTGCAAAAGCTTTATGCAATTCATATTCTAAGGTTCTAGCTTCATCACTATAAATCATGGCATGAACATCAAATCGAAATGGAACTGAGGCATCTCCTAGTTCTCGTACCCTATCCAAAGGTTCTAGCCTTCTTGTCATTCCTATTTTAAAAACATTTTCTCCAAAAGAACCAATATTCGAAATAATATACACATGTCCTCTCTTGGTTTGTTGAGCCATGGATAAAGCTCTTTCCTTTTTTAACCTTGATTCTTCTAATTCTTTTTCGAGTTGCTCTATTTGTAATTTTAATTCTTCGGAATTATTAGTCCCTTGCTCCTTTCTTACTTTTTCTAAAGCTTTTTGGAAATAGGCTTCTTCTTTTTCTGCTTCTTTTTGAGCTTTCTCAAATTCTCTTTTTGCTTTTTCTTCTTCCCTTAGCTCATCTTGAATCGCCTTAGCTTCTTCTTTTTCTTGTTGTTTTTTTAATTGAAACTCATATTCGAGGATAATCTCTTTCAATTTTAACTCTAAATAATCATTCGTTATTCTTACTTGCTGTCCCTCTCCTAATTTATTTAAAGCGGTAAATGATTTTTTAATTCTTTCTTTTATTTGATTGATATTATTCCATTTTACTTTACCTAATAACGCGTCACATTCTCCATTAAATGCTCTTAATAGTAGTTTTATATACTTATTTGTAGCAGCCCTTCCTTTGGCTTCGCTCCCATCTATGGTCCAAGTTGTATCACATACACAGGCTTTGTCAACGGTAATTAAATGTTTCTGTCGATCTCTAATAGATGATTGTTCATACCTATATTGGTCTGATTTTTCGAAATCAAACAAAGGTTCGTATAATCCAAATTCAGCTAAATCTAATTGGTTTTCATAAATAGAAATCTTCGATTTTAAATCTTTATAAACATCTAGCGAATTGAGGTATTTATTATTTAATTCATCTAAATCATTCTTTTTCGAAACAAGTTGATTATTAACTTCTGTATCCAATGCGTCAAATTTTTCTTTTTCTGTTTTTATATAGAATTCTATATCTACTATTCCGTTATATCTAGTTAGATTAGAGTTCAATTCAGAATTACTATTTTCTAAACTAATAATCTTTTTTTCGAGTTCAGAAATTTTATCAAATTCTTTCTTCTTTAAAAAATCAAATATTCCCATCACAATTAATTTTCTTGATCTAACGAAAGTACATAGAGCGTTACAATCTGATTTACGTGAAACCGTAAGTTTATAAAAAATGTAATCAGGATATTTTGAGGCTAACTATACAATAGAGTATTTTATAAAGGTTTTGTATATTAGTCTTTGTAAAAAAAGAATGTTAGCGGTTAGGCTACAAATGGAAGTTCCTATGATAAAGAAATGGTTACAAGATATATTTGACAAGAAAGAACCGATAAAGGTTGAAGAATGGAGAACGGATAATTCTATTCTCAAATTTCTGTTTTCAAACTTGGACAACAAAGGAAACTTGTCTGAAGCTGCTCAAGACTTACCTGATGAAAAAAAAGATGATGAAAAAATAAGGTTTGCAGCAGGACTTATGGACGCTATGTTTAGTGCGGACGATTCAATTGATTCAAAAAAGAGAGTTGCAGAACTTTCAAAACACTTGAAAAAGATTGCAACAAAAGGTGACATAATAAGTGAACAAGAATTTTACCGATTAATCACAGAAAATGAAGGTGTCATTGGTATTATTGACGAGTTTTTACAAGTAGTCGTAAATAATGAATTGCCGATTGAGCCTTATCTTTTCAATTTTGCAAAAGATTTGACTACAAAAACAAACAAAAGAAATGCTGTAAAATTTGGAATTGCAATTTTAGGATTGTGTCAGAATAAATCTATTCTAAATGACATAAAAATTTTAGGTTTACATGATGAGTTTACTGTTTATTCAACTATAGCAATTGTGAACTTATCTGACAATGTAGAAAATGACCTTTGGGAATTGGCACAGAAAGTTGATGGTTGGGGAAAAATCCAAATAGTTGACAGGTTGGCAAGTCCTGAATTAAAAGAGCCAATCAAAGATTGGTTGATACTTGAAGGTTATAAGAACAGTATTATGTATGAATACTTGGCTTACACTTGTGCAACCAATGGAGAATTACATAAGAAACTAGAAAACGACCAGATTGAAAAAAAACTTTTCAAATCTGCTTCTGATATTATTGAAGCACTCATCGCAGAACATAGTCCTGCCGAAGATATTACTGTTTATTCTTTTGCTTCACAAGTAATTCAAGATTTCATAAGACACGCAAAAAAGCACGCAAGCGATATTTCAGACTTTAGTGCTTTACATAAAATAAAAGACTTTCTCACGGAATTACATAACGATATTGAAGAGCAAAAGAAAAATGGTTGGAATCAAGACATTATTTCAAATTGCCTAATTGAAATCGTTGAAATTTTGAATAGTAGAGATTGGAAAGTTGCTGCGTATGAAGGTTTGAAAAGTAATGACAATGTAATTTATTGGAACGCCAAAAAAGCAGCAGAAATATTAGGAATTGACTTGTGGGAAACCGTTTGGACAAGATTGGAAGAAAATCCACTTGACAGTTCTTCGTGGTATGACGTTACACATTATAGTAAACCCGAACATTCCGACAAAATCATAGACTTTGCTCTTAAACACTTGCCTTTTGATGAGTTGGCAACAGGAGCGAAAGATTCAAATGGATTTGGCGAAAATTATAACAAACATGCAAGTCTTGAATATGCAACTACATTGTTAGAAAACTATCCTAAAAAGGGAGAGAAAATTGTCTTAACATCACTTAGAAATCCTGTAACAAGAAACCGAAATATGGCAATCAAAGTTTTGGAAAAGTGGAAACAAGAAAATTGGTCGTCAGAAATTGAGAAAGAAATTAGACATTTACTAGAAGTTGAACCAAACAATGATACGAAAGAAAATATTGAAAGATTATTAAACGGACAAGAATTAAAATAAATACTAGCCACTAACATCAGTAACTATTACACAACTCTAATTTTAGCTACAAAAACACAAAATAGTATAAATAATAACCTCTTTAGAAGAAATTTTAGAGAGGTTTTTTGTTTTACGTGAAACCGTAGTATATTAAACTCTATATAAAAAACATTCGTTTTAATTCTTCTACAATCATTTTAATTGATTCAATTTTTAATTGTTCTTATAGTCGTAATCATTA
This sequence comes from Empedobacter sp. UBA7611, assembly GCF_002484365.1. NCBI lineage: Bacteria > Pseudomonadati > Bacteroidota > Flavobacteriia > Flavobacteriales > Weeksellaceae > Empedobacter > Empedobacter sp. UBA7611. The sequence goes on along the minus strand of NZ_DLJR01000058.1, from coordinate 3,489 downwards.
TCTTTATTCCAAAGTTGATGCTATGTGTTTTCATGTAAAAGTGACCAAAACAAAAGAACAGATTGAAAAGAAATCAAGGTTGAAATTCAAACCTGAAGTTAGATTTGCGCCAAATCCTCATTTCAAAGGTTTTGATCATCCGAAATTACCTGTTATCACCAATCAACAAGATTATATTCATTTGTTCGAGTGGGGTTTAATTCCGCATTGGGCTGGAAATGATTTTAATTCGAATAACACCTTAAACGCACGTATTGAAACTATAGATGAAAAACCATCTTTTCGAGATGCTTACACCAATCGTTGTGTGATATTGGTTGATGGCTTTTATGAATGGCGACACGAAGGCAAAGACAAAATCAAATATGATATCGGAATCAACAATAATTTGATGTGTTTAGCAGGATTATATTCTGATGATACGTTTACGATAGTTACAACTGAAGCTGTCGGCATTATGGATTATATCCACAATACTAAACATCGTATGCCAGTAGTCCTAAATGATGGTGAGAATTTGATGAATTGGTTAGATTGTAAACCAATTGTTCCGTTTACTGATTTCAGCTACCAGCGTGAAGATGGTCAAGTGAGTTTATTTGGATAATTCGGATTTTATATGTCGAAATAAGATTTTTCTAACATCTTTGTTGTCTTGTTTTTGTTCGATAAATGATTTCATTTCGTCTAGATTATCAAGTAAATGATCGCAATAGCCAAATCCTTTGTAAACTCCTTTTTCAATTAATACAATACCTTTTTCATTTTCAGTTCTTCCACCCAATTCAAATAAAAAGTCCTTTTTAGGTAAATGTATTGTTTTCAAAAATTGACGAACTCTTTTATTATAAAGTTTCACTTCTTCCCTATTTATACAAGCTCCATTGCATTCGTCTAAACTATATTGAAAACAACTTGATTTGATTTTATGTAAACCATTTACTTTTTGACAAAGCTTATATTTTTCAGTGATATAGAATAAATAATCTTTTGCTTCATTTTGTGATGTAAATGAAATGATTTCGTTCCCAGAGTTATCAATTTTCTTTATTATTAATGCGTGATAACCATCCGAATTTATTTCTTTATATAATGCGTAAAAGAACTTAATCTTGCGTTGAGCTCGATTAAATATTGGCAGATTTTGTTTGATTAATTCAGATTCTCTCAACAAAGCAATCAATTCATTTCCTGTATTTTCAAATTGTATAGAATGCGTAAAATGCTGAAGTTTAATTTCCTTTTTATCAAGTGATTTGAAATGCTGAATCAATCTTTTTCTGATATCAATACTTTTTCCAATGTAGATAATATCTTGCTTGTCGTTGTATAAATAATACACGCCACAAATATTTTTTGGAACTTGGTCAACCAACGTTTTCAATCTATCATTCAGTACCATGGCACAAATTTACTGAATCAATTTTTAACTTTAATTTTTTAACACTTTTCCGCGACACCTTGTAGCGCTTTATTTGCTCAACTTTGTAACATGATGTATGCTTTAGTTGACTGCAATAATTTTTATGCTTCGTGCGAACGAGTTTTTAATCCAACCCTAAATGGAAAGCCTGTTGTGGTACTTTCTAACAATGACGGTTGTGTGATTGCACGTTCTAATGAAGCAAAAGATTTAGGGATTCCAATGGGTGCACCTGCTTTTGAATACGAGAATAATTTCAGACTAAATAAAATCAATGTTTTCTCTTCAAATTATCCTTTATATGCAGATATGAGTAATCGTGTGATGACTATTCTGAAATCCTATTGCCCTGATATTGAAATTTATTCGATTGATGAATCCTTTCTTCTTTTCAAAGGCTTTGATAACTATGATTTGGTAAAGTACGCCCAAGAAATTAAACAAAAAATATATACCATTACCAAAATCCCTGTTTGTATTGGTATTGCTCCTACAAAGGCTTTAGCTAAAGTGGCGAATCGAATAGCAAAGAAATTTCCTAAACATCATAATGGAGTTTATATGATTGATTCGAAAGAGAAAATAAACAAAGCCTTAAAATGGTTAAAATGTGAGGATATCTGGGGAATTGGGCGACGTTTAGCTAAACGTTTAGCTTTTATTGGTTGTAAAAACGCGTATGATTTTACATTATTGAGTGATGAATACATTAAACGAAATTTCTCCATCGTAGAATTGCGTTTGAAAAAAGAATTGTTAGGCGAAAGCGTCTTAAAATTAGATGAAGTTCAACGCAAAAAATCAATTGCGACCACTCGAAGTTTTGAGAAAACAATCAATGATTATGAAAATCTGAAAGAGCGTGTTTCTACATTTGCTGTTTCTTGTGCCGAAAAGCTTAGAAAAGAACAATCAAAATGCAACATTATTACTGTTTTTGTGATGACCAATCGTTTTGATGAAAAACAATCTTTTGTTTCAAATTCTTTAAGTACAACCTTAGATTTTGATTCGAATTCGAGCATTGTTTTGTCCAAATCTGCTTTATTTTTATTGGATAAATTGGTGCCTGCAGAAGGAAAAGTTCCTGATTATAAAAAAGCTGGCGTTATTGTTTCGGCTATTACGCCCGATAATCAAGCACAAATGAATTTATTTCATACAGAATCTCCAAAACATAAAGCGTTGATGAGTGTGATGGATAAATTAAATGCAAGTTATGGCGATCATATGCTAAAATTAGCTTCGCAAGATGTGCGTAGAAAATGGAAAATGAAGCAAGAACGTTTGTCACCTTGCTACACAACAAGATTTACAGATATTTTAAATGTTTATTAAATGGTAAATTTTATTCAAGTTCCGAAATTCTCAGAAGAGTTAATCAATATCCCTATCAAAACAGATGGCGAAAAACGATTTGTTCAATTTTTTGGTGATGTTTCGGCAGGTTTCCCCTCTCCTGCTGCTGATTTTGTACAAAATAATATAAGTTTAGATGAAATATTACTCAATCATCCCGAAGCAACTTATCTTAATCGTGTGGGTGGTGAAAGTATGTATCCTGAATACCTTAAAGGTGATTTACTTATCATTCGATCTGATATCGAACCCAGACATCATGATGATATTGTGGTATCGGTCAACAATTCCGAATATACTTTCAAACGTTATGATGCCATCAACAAACAATTGATTTCTCTTAATCCGAAATACAAAAATTGTATTCAATTACAAGATGAAGATGTTGTCATTATTTTGGGAGTTGTAACTGATTTGGTGAGGCATAAGAGGAATTAAAAAAAACTATAAACTATTTTGATTATTTATATATAATCAATAATTTTATATCATAATTCAATCATCAAGAGTACATAAGGTACACCAACCGAGTTTAACAAACCACGGTGGTAAAGCGATGAGGGCTGTTCAGTCAAAAAATTGTTACTCCCTTTATTCTTAATGATTGATACTGTTTAATAAATTAAAGTATCAAAACAATGGAAAATTTAACTGAAAAATTTGAAAAAAACTTGATTTCACTTTCTGATCAAGAAGTAATTAACTCC